>NZ_JAQRFO010000079.1:0-9200 GCF_028598775.1 Xenorhabdus aichiensis | reverse complement strand
ATATATTTTATTATTTTTTGACGTTAATATCCGCACGAAAATAATAATATAAATCACTTGGCAGATAGGGTTTTGATATACGTTTTTTATTTTATTATTCTAAATTTAAACAATAAAGTGTAAGCTGTAATAAAGCTAATCTGTAATTATATCAATTTGGAGCCGAGAAATATTATGTATACAGGAATTGTACAAGGTAAAGAGAGTGTATTGTCACTCAATAAAAATAATGGTTTCAGCACACTGACCGTAAGTAATCATAATCGTTTTTTTGCCGGTGTTTCTGTGGGCGCCAGTGTTGCCATCGATGGTACTTGCCTGACCGTCACCGAGTTCACCGATGACCGGGTTTCTTTTGATATCTCCGATTTTACCGCTGATAGCACAACGTTAAAGTTACTCACCGTTGGGGATGAGGTTAATGTTGAAAGATCACATCAGATGAATCAAGAAAATGGTGGGCATAGCCTATATGGGCATGTTGAAGGGATGGCCGAAGTCATTGAATTTATGCCAACAGGTGAAACTTATCGGTTGGTTATCCGAATTCCTCAAGACAACATTAAGTATTTCTTCCTGAAAGGTTTTATTGGTCTTCATGGTTGTAGTTTAACCATCAATGGCATTGATGAAGAGAATAAAACCGTCGCCTTGAACCTGATTCCAGAAACATTAAGAATGACCAATTTCAACAAGATCAAAGCGGGTGATTTCCTCAATTATGAAATCGACCAGATGACCAGAACCATTGTAGATACATTAGCCAGAACGTTATTGAAGAAATAAAAATAATTGCTGGAACTAGAATAGGAAGTGGTAAATTATCTTCAAAACTACCACTTCCTTGAATTCAAAACGTCGAATATCACAAATCAGCTTAATTTAATTTTTGCCCATTCCAAACCGCTTTGGTACTCCGCAGGCAGTAGGGGGATCAACGCCTGTAACGTTGTTTGCAATGCGCCCTTGTCTGCATGAGTCAGATTTAAGTGCCCAACTTTGCGCACTGGGCGGACTTCCTTTTCATACCAATGCAAATGTACCAGAGGCAAACCGAGCCATTCTGGATTGAGCTCCGTACCGATCAGATTGATCATCACAGAGGGCGCCATCATTTCTGGCTGAGGCATCGGAAGATCAAGGATCGCACGCAGATGCAGTTCAAACTGGCTGATAGAAGCGCCATTTTGTGTCCAGTGGCCGCTATTGTGTACCCGGGGTGCCAGTTCGTTGATCAATAATTTATCGCCAACAATAAAACATTCCATCGCCATGACACCGATATAATTCAGGTGATCCATGATGGCAGACAGCATTTTTTCTGCCTGTTGCTGTAACTGATTATCTGCGTTTGGTAAGGCAACGCTGGTGCGCAAAATACCTTCCTGGTGCAGATTATGCGTCAGTGTATAAAATACGGATTGGCCTTGAGCATTGCGGGCACCAACCAGTGAAACTTCTCCTGAAAACGGAATGCCTTGTTCCACAATACACTCACCGTAAATTTCGGCAGGTAATTCCGCTTCATTACCCGGTAGAATGCGCCATTGCCCACGTCCATCATAGCCGCCGGTACGGCGCTTGACGATAATAAAATCACCTAACTCCGCAAACAGTTGCGGCCATTGGCTGGGATCGGACAGTAATCGCCACGGTGCTGTTGCCAAACCCAAACTATCCATGAGCTGTTTTTGTGGCAGGCGATCAGCCAGCTGGGGGAAAATATCACGGTTGATGAAAGCCTTATGATGGGCGAGTTCGCGGGTTAATGCCGTTTCGGGCCAGCGTTCAATTTCTGCGGTGATGACGCTGCTTTGGTATGGCACTGATTCAGGTTCGGCATCCAGCCCAACCGGATAGACAGCGATCCCCAATGGTTCGCCTGCCTGACGGAGCATCCGACCCAACTGACCATTACCCAATACGCAGACTGGTTTCATGCACCCTCCCGTGGATCTGGATTATCCAAAACATCTTGTGTTTGTGCCGAACGCCAGTCTGACAAACGCTGAAACAGCACATCATCATGTAGTGCCAGCACTTGCGCTGCCAGTAACGCCGCATTTGCTGCCCCGGCTTTTCCGATGGCCAGCGTACCAACGGGGATGCCTGTTGGCATCTGTACGATGGAGTAGAGACTATCAACTCCGCTGAGTGCGGCACTTTGCACAGGAACACCAAAGACCGGAACCAATGTTTTGGCTGCCAGCATACCCGGCAGATGTGCTGCCCCGCCTGCGCCTGCGATAATCACGTCATAACCGTTTTCTTTGGCTTGCTCGGCAAAATGAAAAAGTTTATCCGGCGTTCGGTGTGCCGAAACGATTTCAACGTGAAAAGGAATATCGAGCGACGTCAAAATATCGGCGGCATGTTGCATTGTCGTCCAGTCACTTTTTGACCCCATGACAATGGCGATTTTGGCGTGGTGTTGCATTGAAGTTGCAGAAATAGCGGTTGCGGAATCAGGGCGGGCCGTCATAAATCAGATGCTCCTGTATTGGGTGTCCACCAGAACAAATCTATATTGAGAAGGCGGATCATATCATGCGAATAGCACAAGGAAAACGTTTGCGTTATTTGATTTGTCGATCTTTCCAGAAATACACAGTCAGAATCAGAAAGGGAAAAACATCAGTTCAATCGACGTTTCCGTCACTTTGAACATTGAACCTTGATGATGCCATGCACCCAGAACACCGCGATGTACGATTTTATCTGCGACCTGAATATCATGTATTGCAGGACGGTGAGTATGGCCGTGGATCATCCAATCAACCTGATATTTTTCAAAATGTTCAATCACCGCCTGTTGATTGACGTCCATGATCGATTCGGATTTCTGGCTATTGGCGTATTGGCTTCCGGCACGCATTTTGGCTGCGATTTTCAGCCGGATAAATAAAGGCAGAAGTAAAAACAGCCGTTGTACCCACGGCGTATGTACCCGCTTACGATACTGCTGATAACCTGTATCATCTGTACATAGCGTGTCGCCATGCAGGATCAGAATACGCTTACCGTATAATTCCAGCACCTTTTCCTGTGGTAGCAGGATCAGACCGCTCTCTCTGGCAAATCGGGAGCCCAGCAGAAAATCACGATTGCCATGAATGAAATAGCAGGGAATACCTTTTTGTTTCAGCTCATTGAGTGCTTGGGCAATTTCATTGTGCAGGGAATTGGGGTCATCATCGCCAATCCAGTAATCAAAAAAATCACCGAGGATATATAAACTCTCGGCAGAAGTAGCCTCTTCACGTAAAAAACGCAGAAAACCGGCAGTAATTGCCGGTTCTTGCTCACTGAGATGAAGATCTGCAATAAACAGCGTACACATGTAATGATTGATTACTCGCTGATAGTGACACGTTCAACGATCACATCTTCGTTTGGTACATCTTGGTGCATCCCGCTGCGGCCAGTGGAAACGCCCTTGATTTTGTCAACCACATCCATACCTTCTACTACTTCGGCGAATACGCAGTAACCCCACCCGTCTGGACGTTCTGAACGGAAATTCAGAAAATCGTTATCAACAACGTTGATGAAGAACTGGGCAGTTGCAGAATGTGGATCATTGGTACGTGCCATTGCGAGAGTGCCACGGGTGTTTTTCAGGCCATTATTGGCTTCGTTTTGGATAGGTGCTTTGACCGTTTTCTGCGTCATACCGGGTTCAAAACCACCACCCTGAATCATGAAGCCATTGATGACCCGGTGAAAAATCGTATTGTCATAGAAACCTTCACGGCAGTAATTCAAGAAGTTTTCAACAGTTACAGGCGCTTTATCAGCGAAAGTGTTAATCACAACATCGCCAAAGTTGGTATGAAAAGTCACCATAATAGAAATCCTAATAATAGTTTTGATTGACCCTATTTTCTAGGGTGTTCGGAACATCCGCTGTTATATCATATCTGTGATCTTGAGTCAGTACTCTGCAAGCGTCGGTGAACAAGGTCGCTCGCGGCGCTTGCAAAGCGTTGCATATCAAGGTGAAATATCTCATCTGGCTTTTCATATTCTAGTTTATTTATATCGCTGATAAAGAAGCCTATAATCAGCGGATTCGTTCGCTTTTATTACACGTACGTCACTTTTTACGGAAAACCCACCGATGCTAAAAATTTTCAATACTCTCAGTCGCCAAAAAGAAGAATTTAAGCCGATCCATGAAGGGAAAGTGGGCATGTACGTGTGTGGCATCACGATTTATGATCTGTGTCATATCGGCCACGGTAGGACTTTTGTTGCATTTGATGTCATTGCCCGTTACCTGCGCTATCTGGGCTATGATTTAACCTATGTCCGTAATGTCACTGACGTGGATGACAAAATCATCAAACGTGCCACTGAAAATAATGAAAGTTGTGATGCACTTACCACACGTATGTTGTCCGAGATGCACAGCGATTTTGATGCGCTGAACATCCAGCGTCCAGACTTGGAGCCGCGTGCCACTCAGCATGTGACTGAAATTATTCAGATTGCTGAAAAATTGATCAACCGTGGGCACGCTTATGTGGCTGATAACGGCGATGTGATGTTTTCGATTGATACCAATCCTGATTATGGCCTGCTGTCACGTCAGGATCTGGAGCAGTTACAGGCGGGAGCGCGCGTCGAAGTTGCTGATGTAAAACGTAATCCAATGGATTTTGTGCTGTGGAAAATGTCCAAGCCGGGTGAGCCTAGCTGGGAATCGCCGTGGGGTGCTGGTCGTCCGGGCTGGCATATTGAGTGCTCTGCTATGAACGGCAAACAACTGGGACATCATTTTGATATTCACGGGGGGGGTTCAGATCTGATGTTCCCACATCATGAAAATGAAATTGCACAATCTACCTGTGCTCACGATGGCCCTTACGTGAATTACTGGATGCATTCCGGCATGGTCATGGTCGATAAAGAGAAGATGTCTAAGTCATTGAGCAACTTCTTTACTATCCGTGATGTACTGGAATATTACGATGCTGAAACCGTGCGCTACTTCCTGTTGTCCGGCCACTATCGCAGCCAGCTGAACTACACGGAAGAGAATCTGAAACAGGCACGTACCGCTCTTGAGCGCCTGTACACGGCATTGCGCGGCACAGATAAATCGGCCCAGCCTGCGGGTGGCGAAGTATTTGAAGCGCGTTTCACTGAAGCAATGAACGATGATTTCAACACACCGGAAGCTTATTCCGTACTGTTTGACATAGCTCGTGAGATCAACTGCCTGAAAACTGAAAATCGGGCAGCGGCTAACGGTCTGGCTGCTGAACTGCGTAAACTGGCAGGAATTCTGGGGCTGCTGGAACAGGAACCTGAACAGTTCCTGCAAGGAGGGGCTCATGTGGATGATGATGTTGTCCAAATCGAAGCATTAATCAAGCAGCGTAACGATGCCCGTACAAACAAAGAGTGGGCGTTGGCAGATGCTGCGCGTGATCAGTTAAACGCGATGAGAATTGAGTTGGAAGATGGCCCACAGGGAACGACATGGCGTCGCAAATAACCCATTTTAAATGGGTCACTGATTGATAAAATAACTGGAAACCGCCCCATCAGTGGGCGGTTCGTCTTTTAGCACTTTTTTATCACGATAATCATTTTAGTGATAATGAATTCTGTAGAATAAAAATAGGCAATTCTATCGACGGGTATTCAAATGTTCAGAATAAAATGTATTTCCTGGGTGATAGGTTATTTTTCCTGAATAAGCATCTTTTTTCATACAGACAAAAGAAGAATGTCTCAGGTGTTCTGGGATTTGGTGTTTACTATCACTGGTGGTGAGATTAAGAAGAGAAATTATTACTTTACGCTTGGAATTACTCAATTTATGAGGCATACCCAACAACCGTCTTGCAGCTCTATTACTTAACATAATCAACGCCTTTTCAGTTGTACGTGAGTTTATTAGTATAGCAACTTGTTAGAAAAGCAATACATTGTGAGGTTGATTATTTATCAGGATATCGCTTGTATCACATTTCCTGAGAATAAAACCGGATGAATCTACTATTTCCCCGTCTCACATTGCTGTGGTATTTATTCTTGATTTTGTATTTTTTGGGATTTCTATTTTATTTATTCTGGATCTTAATCTAATAATATGAATTAAAATCAATATGATGTTGATATTTCCTATGATTTTTACTTTTATTAATTATATTTTTAAATAAAAAACTGTACCGTGGATGTATAAAACATTGAGGGTACAGTTTTTCAGAAGAGCATTAACGGTGATGCAATATCACGAAATTACGCTTCAACGCGCACCGATTGGCCGTTAAAGGCCACGGCTTTACCAGCGATAATTTTGCAGCGCTTGCGGGTTTCAACCTGGTCATCAACTTTAACCAAACCTTCCGCAATCATCGCTTTTGCCGCAGCACCACTTTCACACCACCCTTGAAGTTTCAGTAGATCGCACAGCTCTACATAAGGGTGTCCATCTAAACAAAAAATTTCCATCAGTATCCTTTGGTTTTATCTACATCATGATATTCCTCGCAAGCCTGCAAGGTATTTTGAATCAATGTTGCGACGGTCATCGGGCCAACTCCACCCGGAACAGGAGAGATCCAACTGGCGCGTTCGGATGCACTATCGAAATCCACATCGCCAATGACTTTACCATTTTCCAGACGATTGATGCCGACATCAATCACAATAGCGCCGGGTTTAATCCATTCGCCGGGAATGAAATTCGGTTTACCGACCGCTACGACCAGTAAATCAGCTTGTTCAACATGCTGGCGTAAGTTTTTGGTAAAACGATGCGTCACCGTCGTGGTACAGCCAGCCAACAGCAGTTCAAGGCTCATTGGACGCCCAACGATATTGGAAGCCCCAATGATGACAGCATGCAGCCCGTAGGTGTTGATATTGCAGCGCTCAAGCAGCGTCACGATCCCGCGAGGAGTGCAGGGGCGCAGCTTTGGAGCACGCTGGCACAGGCGGCCAATATTGTAAGGGTGGAAACCATCCACATCTTTATCAGGATGAATGCGTTCCAGTACTTTGACATTATCAATGCCGGCAGGCAGGGGAAGTTGAACTAAAATGCCGTCGATTTCCGGATCTTCGTTCAGGTTATCAATTAGGGAGAGTAATTCGGTTTCGCTGGTGATGTCTGGCAGGTCGTAAGAGCGGGAAGTAAAACCGACTTCCTCACAGGCACGGCGTTTGCTCGCGACATAAATTTGGGAGGCCGGATTTTCTCCGACTAAAACAACGGCAAGACCTGGAGCACGTCTTCCAGCGGCGACTCGTTGCCTGACTTTTTCTGCAACTTCGCTTCTGATTGTCTGCGCAATCGTTTTCCCATCAATAATTTTTGCTGACATGTATTTAAGATTCCATCATCGAGTATAGGAATAGGCGCTATTTTGTCAGAACATGAATCGTCTGTCAGTTTTATTGGTAATCATAAAATAAGCATATGAACGAAAAGCCCATTGACTCAGCCCAGTATGCACGTATAATCCCGTCCACATCAACGCATTAACGTGTTTTCATCTCGTATGCGCCCTTAGCTCAGTTGGATAGAGCAACGGCCTTCTAAGCCGTAGGTCACAGGTTCGAATCCTGTAGGGCGTACCATTAAAAATCAAGCACTTACCCCTATTTTGCAATTACAATTTTTCCTGACTGGGACGGATTTGGGACGAGACTTCCAAAAAGCTCATCAATTTGACGTGCGTGTTCCGTCAAATGATTAGGCGCTAAATGAGCATATCGCCTCACCATTTCGATTGATTCCCATCCGCCCATCTCTTGCAAAATTGACAATGGAACGTCTGACTGAACCAGCCAGCTAGCCCACGTATGCCTCAGATCATGGAAGCGGAAATCTTCTATTCCGGCTCGCTTTAATGCGGAGTTCCATGCTGTGTTATCATCAACACGCATCTTTCTGATATTAGGCATTACTATTCCATCGGGATTAGTTGATGGTTTAGTATGGACGAACACCCACTTATTATGATTTCCTATTTGGGCACGTAACACCCTGCAAGCGGTTTCGTTTAGGGCTACCCCTATAGCCCTAGCCGATTTGCTTTGATCTGGGTGTATCCATGCTACTTGTCTCTGCATATCAATTTGAGACCATTCAAGATTGATAATGTTTGAGCGCCTTAATCCCGTTGCCAGTGCGAACTTGACGATTGACTGTAAAGGTTCGGGGCATTCATCAACTAATCTTTGGGCTTCGTGAGGCTCTAACCATCTGACACGTTTATCTCTGACGGCTGGAACCTTGATCACGGGTGCTTTCTCTAACCATTTCCAATCTCGTTCAGCCGCCTTTAGCAGAGACTTCATCAATGCTAAATGCTTTGCCTTGGTCGCTACCGAGACGGGAACTTCTGTATATGCAGGGACTTCTTTTCCTTTTTTCTGGGCGGCTTTAACTCGACTTTCCCAGCGTTGTTTGGTCTTGCGGTTCCTCATCTTGCTGATTGCCGTATAAATTCTGGCTTCGGTGATATCCTTTAGTCTTACTCCTTCGAAGTATTCCAACCAGAACGCCATACGGCCTTTATCATCATCCAATGATTTCTTATCAGCTTTTTCCTCGATCCATCGCAAGCACGCCTCATCAAAGGTTACATCAGGGAAATCACCCAACCTTTCTATGCGCCATAACTCGGCCTTTCTTCGGTCGTGCAACTCCTGAGCTTGCTTTTTGTCCGTTGTCCCAAGAGACTCTTTAATTCTTTTGCCGCTTGGCGTCGTGTAGTTCCCATACCACGTATTTCCTCTACGGAAGATTGACATTGTTTATCTCCTTTTTCTGTCGCATCTACCGCGCTCACAATCACAGTTTGGATCGGATTGTTGATTGCTGCAATACATGCGGCGCGTGTAAATAAATAAGGTGAGTTTGGCTTGGTGGGGTTCTTCTTGGTGTAGGCTATTTTACCTATCTGACACCATAGGGATAATGTGTCCACATCAATCCCTATGAGCGCTGCCGCTTTCTTTCTGGATAAAGTTATGCTTTCTGTCTCATTATTATCAGTGATGAGCCTCATTGCTTCATCTCCTTATCAATCATATCTACGTAGTATCGCAGCCACATCACAGGCAAGAATTTGCTCTTTTGATGTGGCGACATAGCGGTTTCAAATCGGGGTAGGTACTGAGTGAGTATTGTTGCGGTTTGCTGGCCTGTTCGTTTTTTGTGCTTTTTGAGTTCAGTT
>NZ_JAQRFO010000078.1:0-9299 GCF_028598775.1 Xenorhabdus aichiensis | reverse complement strand
CCGCTGGCATTCCCTTAATGTAATCCTGATGGGGGGTGCCCGGGCGAAATTCCCACTTCACCCCCTCAAAGTTTGCCGTTCCATCAGGGCCAATAATCGGCGTGTTATCCAGAAAGATATTGGTGCCATCTAAACCACCCGCAAACTCTCCTTCGCCCAAGGCTAATAAGATTTTAGCGTAAGAGGTCGATTGCAAGGAATCGGGCGACTCGACCGGAGTACGGGGGCTTCCACCGCCGCCTTTACTGCCCCGAATTAACTGATTAGCCATATTTCACCCATAAAAAAAGTCGCCGTAGCGACCTGTTAAGACTGTTGAGGGTTATTGCTGATCTTCTGCATAGATACCCGCCGAGATAATGGCACCGCCTATTCTGCGTCTACCGTATCCAATCGGAACCGGGTTCCCCTGCGCGATGGAGTTGACTGGCCCACCAAACGCATAGCTGGGTTTATTGTCGGGATCTTCCCGTCGTGCCAGTCCACCCGGCATCGGTGACAGCATCTGCACCACGCCCCCCAACATCATAGAAGCACCGGACATCACAAGTGGAACGCCATACGGGGTTGCCCACAAAAACACCCCGGCTACTACCATCACCGCGCCGAGAATAGTCTGGAAGATACCCGCCTTTTTACTGCCAATGATCACCGGGGCAATACGGATATCCGAATCACCGGACAATTCCAGCTCGTCACGGCTGATATTGCGCTTCCCGTTAAAGACGGCGAAGGTCAGTCCGCGCTCTTTGGCAGTCAGCAGGAACTTTTCAAAGCCGTCGATAAGGACAGAGAGCGCGTGAATGGCTTCTTTGGGCGAAGAGACGGCCAGCCTGTGCTCGCGTCCAAATAGGGAACCGAGTACCCCATAAAGCCGCACTGTTCGTAGAGTGTTCATTCTATCGCTCCTTATACCTGACAGTTTTCACCGTTCTTTCTTGCCAATACCCATTATATGGGATTCTATTGCTGAGTTGCCCATACATATGGTGGATCATCAGCCCATCACCGATATACACGCCCGCATGATTGGGTTCGTTGGCCTGCACCTGCATAATAATGACATCACCCACCTGTAATTCACCGCTGCATTCAGTAAACCCAGCATCCGCATAATTCTTCATATACAGATTTTCGCCGCGATCCCACCAGCCATCTGAGCGCTCAAAATCAGGGATATCAATATCACGCTCCAGCCGATACCAGTCACGGACAATGGCGTAACAATCCCAGATACCATGTACAAATGGACGACCCAGCAACGGCTTAATCCCCTCAGTCGGCATAATGGTACGAATGTCGCCCTCCGGCCACGAGACAATAATCCACGGCACTTGTGACAGGTAACACTGCGCAATATCTAATTGACTGGGTTGTGTTGTCGCGTCTGGGTGACTATGGACAATAGCAACAATAGTACCGGCATCTTCGGCTTCGACGTAATCGGCTGGGTGCATGCTGAACTGTTCTGTGGGTGAAGGGGCTGTATTGCGGCAACGGATATATTGCTGTTTGCGACTATTTTGAATCACCAGACCACAGCATTCATTCGGGTATTCAGATTGTGCATGATCCATGATTGTGTTGGTAATATGCTTACGAAGGGTATCCATGTCACCGCCTTAACAACGCTGAACCGGGGAAGCCACCAAAGGGAAGTTGATTTCCTTTCCCGAAGCGCAGCTCACATCCTGTTGACAATAATCCAGAACAGGCATCTTTTGATGGATCATCTGTCGGGTTCCCGTCCTCATCAAAATACCGATCACCGGTATAGTTACATGGGGATTTGCGATATAACCCCCGCATACACCACGTACAAAGACTGTGTATCTGACGGGTAGGAATTTGAATCCCTTGTAGGTCGGCAGGAGAAGACAAAGCAAAATGAATCTCTGTATTGTCCTCATGCGTCTTACTGTCAATATAGTAGACGTCTATTTTCTCTTGCGTAGGATCGGCTTCTGGGTTGCCCTCGGGAAAATTACGGGCATCCAGATAATGTGCAAAGGTCATGCGAATGGCGACACGCGCTTGAGCCATATTCTGATACGCCAGACACATGGCGCTGATGGTGCCGTCTAGATTGGCAACACTGAGCGTGGGTGACACTGTTCTACCATCACTATTTACCTCCAATCCCTCAATTCTCACAGGCCACGGTTTATACTCCACACCCTGCCACCAGATTGATTTAATCGGCAGGTCGTCCGGGTTTTCCAGTTCCGCTTCTGTGTAAGGAATGGTGTGATTATGAAAGTACAGTTCTGGCCCACCAAAGGCCGAGCCATCGACCGAAAACAATAGAATCTTATGCCCCACCTCAAGGCGCTGGAGATCTGCATTAATAGTCATGCGCTAAATGCCTGTTCAAAAGTTGCTGATACTTTCATGATGCCTCCCGCCATAGGGGTCATGGTTATTGAGTCAGATTTGACTCGATACAATCCCTTTTCACCAAACGGAGGTCTCCAGATAAATGATTTTGCCGTGTGATTACGAATAAACTGAAAGATTGGAGCCACTTCTTCTTTTGCTCCTAAATAAGAATAAGGCCATGATTGCGTTTCGGAATTAATTCCATCAGCGACGACCTGTTTGTAACCATCACCAAACTCAATTGATTTAACTCGGTGTTTAAATTCACCGCTGGGAGAATCTTGAATTTGAGTTCGCCATTTAAATTCTTCGATAGCCATATAAGTACCTATAAAAAGAAAAACCGCAGTTAAGCGGCTTGGGTTTGGACGTAAAAAAACCGCACTGGGCGGCATGTATGGAAAAGGCTACGCAATGCGCAGCCTTGAATTCATGGGGGGTTATTTATTGCAGAGTATATATTCTAACAATAGAGATTCTTGCTACAGAGCTATTAAATCCCGTGGCTTGAGTGAGCGCCTCATTCTCCACCGCAATTAAAAAATCACTAACCCCACCCGTACTCCAATCAAAATCTAAAGCAATCTGCGAGTTAACCAGAACTGAGTTGTCAGTACCAAGGCCGCTATAGGTAACAATATATTGATTCATGGATTGATCCTCCTCTTTATTTTGTCTAGCACACACTACAGCGGGTATTTTCTTTTTACTATTTGATTAATTAATCGCCTGTCATAAATTTCATTTAAAGCCATCCGTGGCTTGGGTTTATGCGTTGAATTTATAGCCTTCTAACGCCTTCATCATGGGCTGCATGTCTTCTTTATGTATCAGCAGATAACCAGCACGTTGTGCAATTTCCATAAAATCATTTAAGGTGGAAACATGATGCTTAGGTGTCAATGCCTGAGAATAAATTGTCTCTCCATTTTCCAGTTCCATCAGCAATCTGCCAGTGAAACCAGAGTAACCGTAAGGGATCGGCATTTCCTCCTTCCCGAGGAACTCACCTTCAATCACTTTAGCCGCCAGATATTCCATAGCTGATGGAAGCTGATCATGAGTTAGCTCGTCAATATGGTTAACGCCAAACTCATGATGAACCATCTGGAATAGCTTTTTGCTATTGAGTCCGTATTTACCCATAATGGTATTGACCAGTCCGCGAAGAGGGGTACGGGATTGAGTTGTGGTTTTAGCTGCTACTGGTTCCGCTTCTTTCTGGTTGAAGTAAAAGTCTTCCAAAGCCTCGAAAACATCCCACGCCTTGTCGGTATCCAACATCTTAGCGTGACGGGCAGCGCCGCGTTCTGTCCAGAGGATTAGACTGCGAGCACGTTTACCGACTAACTGACTGTTAGTCAGTCTGTTATCAACTGACTCGCTTAAAGATAGTCTGTTTTTAACTGACTTACTTTGAGTAAGTCTGTTCTTAAATTCTTTTAGAATTGAACCAGTTAACTTGAAAAAATGTTTTCCCTCAACAAAACGATCTTTGTTGCGCGAGTGGTTAACCTGAATGTTAATAACATCAGTTTCATAAATATCAGCCAATAACTCAGTGGTGATCACTGGAATGCTGTTATGCATGATAGCGGTCATATTCTGTACTGAATTAGAACTTTTAGTTAATTCATTAACTGGTATACTTGACATGTCTATGTTCCTCGTAAGTACTAGACGTTTTATAGAAGCCCCCGGACTGTTCCCGCAGCTGGGGGCTTCGCCGTTTAAAGCGATACTATTTATTACGTGATTGTCACTTTTTGTAAAGATTCGTGTTGTGAATTTGGGAAGCGTCTCGAACATTCAACTAATCGTTTGACTATAAGAAGTTAATCAGTTGCATTAGTTTTATGGTGTGATAGTTTAACTATCCCTTTCGCCATCCTTGGCCTTCAAATCCTTACGTTACTTCAACGCCGTGGTTATGCTGCTACCTTCCATCCCGTAATGGAGAACCTGCCCATTTTGGGGTGAGACCATTGTGAACCGCGTTGCTCTGCTTCTTTCATCATCTGATGCAAAGCCTTTTCGAATGACTCTTCGTATACCACTGACATTTGCGTAACCTGTCCGCCCGGTGCAACGTGAGGGACTTTCTTGTGGGGAACCGACCAAGCCATGACTAACTGTTTGCTCTTAGCATTACTAAGACCGTAGGTTGCCTGTAGGTAGCTGTAACCCTGATATCCTTGCGGGATAGTGCCTTGCTTTATTTGCTCGACGTCTTGTTCTACAGCAGAAATTCTTTTTTCGTTACGAGCAGCATTACTGGCAATGGCAGCAATCATTTCCATTTCTGATAACTGGGGCTGATCAACCAACTTACCAGAACGGTAATCAATGAAAGTCTGGTTGACCTGCAATTGGAATGACGGACTTATCCATCCGGCATATGAAACAGCTATTAGTTCATGAGCAAAGGTACCTGGGATAGCTCCACCGTTAACAACATTGACCACTTTATGACCAGAATGTGAATTCACACTCTGACTATTTTTCAATAAGTTAGATTCAAGTTCCGCGATTAATTCTTTTGCCTGACTAAATCTTAGCCATTGGCTAGGCGTTTTACTTGCACCTTCACCACTAGCCTTATGCAAAGCATTCAGATTGAAACGACCTTCTGAGTCGGTAGTGATTTCTACACCCGCAATGACAGGTAGATTATTATTTGCTATATTCATGGTGTCACTCTTTTTGTTAGGGTTGACGTAATCTTTAATTACTTTGTACGGTTTGAAGATTTAGAGACCTCGTTGGTCGTACCCTTCGAGGTTTCACTTTTATTGAGCGTTTAAAACCCCATCTTCTTTCAGACTACGTTCTAGTCTTTTAACAACTTCACTATTGAGTGATCTCCCTTCTTCTTTTGCTACTCTTTTTAATATAACTTTCAGTGAATCTGACATTCGAATACCAGTTGGCGCAATATTCCTTACCTTCTCCATATAACCTCACTTTGAATACATCGTGTAATGACTACACAAATATTACATCGTGAGCATATCCTGTCAAGCATTTTATGAGTACATTGTGTAACTATATTCAGCTCACAGAGAATTAGTTATGAAGATAAGAGACATAGCACCGTTTGGTGTCAGAATGACATCTGAACTTAAAGAGCGGCTACAAGAAGAAGCCAAGAAAAACGGAAGATCACTGAATGCTGAAATAGTTAAACGACTTGAAGGCTCTTTAGGTGACATTAATCAGCAAAGCCTTGAGCATAGAGCGGACTTTGCAGATAGAATCAGAGCGCTGGAAGAAATGCTTTGGAACTTAAAACACGAGATAGAAGATTAAATTTCTAACTTCCTCCAATGGAGAAAAAGCCCACTGTAGGCCGCCCGGTGGCATATCATCAACAAAAAAGCCCCGTGATGGGGCTATTTTCGGGATGGCTCTGCTTGCTGGTTCTGGGTTACTGTTGGTTGGGGCTGTGACGTAGCGCCTTTACTAGATATTATCCAACTGGATGCAAGCACTACAGCAGACATAATAATTGTTACTAGAGCCAATCCTATTGATGTCGTCCATTGTGTCGTCGATATGCTTGATTTCAAGCCATCGATTTTGCCTTCTACAGCCTCGAATTTTCCATCGATTTTTGATGACATAGATTGCATTGTGGCATTCAGGTTAGCCATTTGAGTATTCTGCTGCTCTCTCCATTCTGCCATATCTTTCTTCATGGTCGCGGCGACAACATCAACCTCGGCTTTGTTGGCTTTTAATAGGGCTTCAAGTTCAGTCTTGGTGAAGTTTTCTGACATACCTTCCTCCCCTTGTTTAACCGATTTTTCGGAAGTTACTTTTTTAGACTGGAATTGATTTCTTGCTTTGATAATTTTAGCAGTGTCTATATTAATAACTTTATCACTATTCATAAGAATATTCCTCACGGAATTCTCCCACATAAAAGTATGCGTCTTTTTCGTCAATTATTTCATGATTGCTATTTTTATCTTCTAAAAGACCGTCGTACAGGCACACTTTAATTAGATATAGACCGCTTTTATCAAAAGTAACTTTCTTAAATCTTTCAGTAAGAACAAAGGAAACGTTATTTTCAGAGAAAAATATTCCAGACATGTTATCTATGCCTGCCTCTGCTATGCCATCATCCATGAAATCTACTTTCTGGTTACCGTCCGCATGATAAATAAATGACTTTGAATGAAAGTTGCAATCCAGATCTACATTAACACCAACAATACAAGAAAAATCAATTTTTTGTGACTTTTTATCCATCAACAGATAATTTGCTGGCTTACCAAGCATTCCATCAGCATCCGATGAGACATAGGTAAACATAATTTTACCCCGCTTATCCATAACATCACCCAATATTAAACATTTCTCATATTTAACCACTGAGCTAATGATAAGTGTTACTGATTATTTGATCAGCACATCCAGAAAGTGTGAAGAGGGTTACAAAAGTCATATAAAACCAAGGATGGCTTAAAGCCCCTAATGGGGCTATTACTTATTGTTATTATCTGTTAATGCATTATTCCAATACTTTATTTTTCTGATAAATGATTCATGAACTTCACTAGGTAGAGTACGCTTTATTGTGGAGATCTCATCTTCAAAGTCTTGGTACACGTTCGTTGAGTCTGGAGATTGAATAAAAAATGACTCAACTAACTTTTTCACGCCATCATCATTTATCATGAAGCCGTCTCTTTTCTTTATAAGAAGATCTTTTGTGTTAACCGCTTTTTTTGCGGTTTCCACAATAGAGCCTACCTTGACTAAATCAATGTTGTGAAGCCAGTATACATACCTGTCTTGAAATTGTTTCTGAATTGCCTTTGGCAACCCTTTATTAAGGCTCTCTATTTCCGATTGATAATGAAGCTCTATCTCTTGAGTGTCCTTGTCTATATTTGCTTTTATCAACGTTTCTGATAGCTCCTTAACCCTATCATCTATTAACTCTATCCCATCCTTCCTTCTTTTATAAAAAAACTCAGAAGGGACATTAGATGGCTTAAATTTCTTAAGGGTTATTTCTTCTATTTTTTCCTGAACATCACTGCCGCAATGCTTGCATTTGAGCGCTTCAACGTTGATCTGTTCTGCACAAAATGGACACTTCATTTGATTGTTTTTACTATCACCATTAAGAGTTTTCTTTCCTCCAAAGATAGCCAACAACAAACCACACAAAACGACAAAGCAGCTAATCAACAAGAGATTTTCTCTTTGAGCCACCAACCCGATATTATTAACCCTTCCACCATATCCAGTTGCTACACTTACATCCATATTAAATGATGCAAAAATAGCAAGAACACCAATAACCAGAAGGAAGATCCCAAAATTTTTCATCTCCACCATTCCTCATTTAATTAATCTTATTTATGCTAAAACGGCTCTCTCATAATTTTTCATCTACGGCAGGGATAAAGTTGCTATTTGGTTGATAAATCATCTTAATCTCTATGTTTTTATTATCTTGAAACATGAATATAGTTGATATGGAAGAAAAATCATCGGACAACCACAACGCATGTCCATTCATTGCTTCTTCGGATGTACCTCTATTTTTATTAATGGCAGAAATTAATTTATTCCTCAGCTTATTGCTTTTGGGTAATGAAAAACTTGCCATTACTAAACGCTCATTGTAAAAGCACATCTCAACATTGGCTTTTACTCCCATTAATGAATAGTCGGATTTATCAACATTTGAGCATGCTGCACCATCTATCCTTGGCTTATTATCTTTGGCCTTGGCATAAATGGAGCTATATGGCTGCTTGAAATCTACACCGCCAATAATATTGATAAATTCAACATTATCTTGATATCCAGCAAACCTTAATCCATGAGGGTAAAGCTCAAACTGAGTTGCACCTTTTGATTTTAATGGGATTTCAATAAAAACACGCTGTGAGAGTCTAAGAGAATCTGTAACAGCATGATACTCAACAACATTTATAATTCTTTTGTTCTTTCCTAATATGATGAACGGCAATTCGTTGACTCGCCCATCATCATATTTTATATACCCAATACAAAACTCCTCTATACCACAATCCGCCTCATCGCCGCCGATAATAATTTTTATAGAGTCCGTATTTTTATTATTAATGCTAGTCGCTAGTAGTGCTATTTTTATTCCGTTATCATTTTTTTTACTATGTAAGGTTGCATAATTAATAGTTTTCCCTCGCATCTTATCGAGGCTTTCCTCGTACTTCCAGCCTGCAAGAGAACTAAAACTTACCAAAAATAGCATTAGAAAACTTATTATCTTCATCACAACCCCCCACTTTAATCAGATACATGAATCTTAATCAAAGTATGGTGTAAAATGAAGCAAAATGGACAGTTACAAGTCGTAATGTGATCTACACATAAGCATATATTCTCCTTTGCTTTATGGTTACATCTCAGCCCAAAGCAACCAACCGAAGGGATGGCTGATTAACTTCGGGGAGATGTGAGATGGATAGAGATAAATTTGTACAAAAAACAGACTGCCTATTTAAGATAAAACGCATATCAATTTAACTGAGTGTAGATATTGATTTTTTTCCCCTCACTACACCTATTCAATATAGAGGATGAAAGATGAATATTAGTAGTAAGCTGGTCAGCAAAAGCAAAAAACAAACTATTTTTAATAGCATCATCAACGGTAAAAATATTAGGATCACCATTGTCAATGGTATTGATATTACTGACGATTTCAGCCTCGACGACGATGCGAAAATTCACGTACTCATGTTTAATAGCCGGATGCACATCAGACAGGAAATTAACGAACCCATTATGGAGTGTTCTAATGGTGACGTGATTGTCATGCTTTGCGCTGATCGGAAGTCTTATAACTATGCTGTCGGTAAGTTTGAATCCAATTCCATTTAATTTTACTGAGCAAATCTTTAACGCTTTTT
>NZ_JAQRFO010000077.1:0-9404 GCF_028598775.1 Xenorhabdus aichiensis | reverse complement strand
CTATAATATATCTATAATATACTTATAATATACTTATAATATATCTATAATATATCTATAATATATCTATAATATATCTATAATATATCTATAATATATCTATAATATGTCTATAATATGTCTATAATATGTCTATAATATTTCTATAATATGTCTATAATATGTCTATAATATGTCTATAATATGTCTATAATATGTCTATAATATGTCTATAATATGTCTATAATATGTCTATAATATACCTATAATATACCTATAATATACCTATAATATACATATTACATGGTTTAATTATGGGTTATCTGATTATTTTATGTGAATAAATGGATTTTTTATTAAACAAATGCATTTTTTTAATCTATTGTATTTACTGTTATTTTAGTTGGTTATAGTATTTTTAATAAGAAATTTGTAATGTTTTTTTGGAAAGGAAACGTCGTTATAAAGTGGCAAGAAAAATAACGACGAACTATATCCGGAAATTTAAAATATTGGATGTAGAAATGGTTTCTTTATAACACCCAGCTCAATTGTCTCCATCCATGATTTTCAGCTTCCTTTTGCAACCGTATATCAGCATTGACAGTAAACACTTCGTTGGCAAATAAACACATCGGCAGGTCATTCATGGAATCAGTGTAAAAGGAGATATGTTGAGGTGATAAATTCTGTTCTGTCAGCCATTGTTGCAAACGCGCGACTTTTCCTTCACGGAAGGTAGGGATTCCCAAAATACTGCCCGTATAGCAGCCATCTTCCATGACCATATCAATACCCATGGCTGTCGGCACACCCAATGCGGCAGCGATTTTTTTCACCACGAAAGAAACAGTGGCAGAAATAATAATGATGGGAATGTTCTGTTGCCGATAGATAGCCAATTGTTTTTTGGCTGCGGGATAAAAGATGGGTTTAATTTTGGTTTCCACAAAATCTGTCAGCCAGATATCCACCTGCTCATGGTGTACTTGATTCAGTGACTGTAAATTGAATGCCAGATAATCGTGCATATCCAGCTTTCCAGCACTGTAGTCAGCCATCATTTTCTGGTCGGCCTCGATAAAACGATGATCGGTAATAATGCCTTTTTCCCACAAATATTCCGTCCAAAGCAGGCTGGAATCCCCACAAATCAATGTATCATCCAGATCAAATACCGCAATCTGCTGTGACATAGTCATTATTCCTCAATAGTTTTTTTGAATATCACGTCCAAAACTGTGTTTATTTCAGCTCATCGACTGAAATGCTAGTGAATGATATTGCCCGAAATTTGTTGGTCAAGGAAAGTATCGATGACAGATTGGGAAATGTGAGCGTTATAACGGCCTCCCATTTCGAAGTAAATAGATTTTGATATAGATTGATTGAATTATGGCGATGTTCAGACAGGATACGATGAAAAGGAGTATTCTGTGCTGATGCTGAATTTGGACACAATGTCATTGGAACTATGGTGCGGTAGATGATTCAACAAAAACTGACAGGTATGGAACGAGGCTGGTGGGTTATCAGCCTTGAGAATCTAGTTTGGCTGCCACAGGGCGAATTGCCGTCAGGGACAGCCAGACAATGGTCATTACAAGGTCATATGGCGCGGCCTATTGGTGAGTGGCTGGGCGAAACTGTGTGGCTGGTGTGTCAGAGGATGGCGTCAGATATGGCTTCTCCCCGCATGGTTGCTTCTCAGAACCCCACATTGTTTCAACTGGTGGGGCGTGGCATCCAACTGGCCGAGTTTTATCGATCACACCATTACTGCGGCTATTGTGGACATGAAATGCAGCATAGCCAGCATGAATGGGCCTGTTTGTGCAATCATTGCCATGAACGTTATTATCCGCAAATTGCGCCATGCGTTATTGTTGGTATCCGTCGTGATGACCATATTCTGTTGGCACAGCATCAGCACCATCGCAATGGTATCCACACGGTGCTGGCCGGGTTTGTTGAAGTGGGAGAGACGCTGGAAGAAGCAGCACACCGCGAGGTTATGGAAGAGAGTGGGATTAAGATCCGTAACCTGCGTTATGTGGCTTCCCAGCCGTGGCCTTTCCCGCAATCATTGATGATGGGGTTTCTGGCAGATTATGACAGCGGTGAGATCCAACATGATCCTGTTGAACTTATCAGCGCAGATTGGTATCACTATGATGACCTTCCCTTGATCCCTCCGTCGGATACGATTGCCCGCCGTTTGATCGAAGAGACGGCTGTGCTATGTCGTAACACGTAAACGGCTCCGAGATGATGAGCGAATGGCTCACGTTATTGCAGTTGTGCCAGAAGTTCGATTTCTGGCATGTTACAATGCGCCGGTTTTTTATAGTGAAAGTCAAACTGACCGTAACCAAAGAATTTTGTGGCCAATTAATCAAGGGAGCTTGTCATGAATGAGTTGAAAAACGACCGCTATCTGCGCGCCTTATTACGCCAGCCTGTTGATGTCACACCAGTATGGATGATGCGTCAGGCGGGGCGATATTTGCCTGAATATAAAGCAACGCGGCAGGAGGCGGGAGATTTCATCTCGTTATGCAAAAATACTGAACTGGCCTGTGAAGTGACGCTCCAGCCTCTGCGTCGGTTTCCATTGGACGCAGCAATTCTGTTTTCCGATATTTTGACTATTCCTGATGCCATGGGGCTTGGGCTGTATTTCGAAACCGGAGAAGGGCCGCGTTTTCACTCTCCGATTCTCAGCCATGCGGATGTGGAGAAACTCCCTGTACCTGATCCGGAGATGGAGTTGGGCTATGTGATGGATGCCGTTCGTGCGATCCGCAAGGCACTGGCAGGACAAGTTCCCCTGATAGGTTTTTCGGGTAGTCCGTGGACACTGGCGACGTATATGGTCGAAGGGGGAAGCAGCAAGGCGTTCACCAAAATAAAATCCATGCTGTATGCCCAACCTGCTACGTTGCATCTGTTACTGGATAAATTGGCAAACAGCGTTATTCTATATTTGAACGCGCAAATAAAAGCAGGGGCACAATCTGTCATGATTTTCGATACTTGGGGTGGTGTTCTGTCTCATCGCGATTATCGGGAGTTTTCTCTGCAATATATGCATAAAATTGTTGACGGATTGATCCGCGAACACGAAGGCCGTCGTGTGCCTGTTACCCTGTTTACCAAAGGGGGCGGACAATGGCTCGAAGCGATGGCGGCAACTGGCTGTGATGCCCTTGGGCTTGATTGGACAACGAATATCGCAGATGCCCGTCGTCGTGTTGGCGATAAAGTCGCCTTGCAGGGCAATATGGACCCATCCATGTTGTATGCCGCTCCAGCGCGAATTGAAGAGGAAGTTTCGACGATTTTGCAGGATTTTGGTACGGGTAATGGGCATGTTTTCAATCTGGGGCATGGCATTCATCAGGATGTCCCACCGGAACATGCTGGAGCATTCGTCGAAGCGGTACACAGACTTTCAGAAAAATATCACCGATGACTTTATGATTGATACAAAGGCGTTACGCCAGGAACAAATAGAAAAAGCACGGCAGGTTATCCGTCATGATTCTTTCGTGACGACTTCAACTTCCGCAATTCCTGCGTCTACGCCTTTTACGCCAGAATTAATTGCTGGCGCTGACGTCGGGTTTGAAAAAAACGGTACGGTGACTCGTGCCGCTATTGCTGTCCTGCATTATCCTTCGCTTGAATTGCTAGAGTATCAGGTCGCCAGAATTGATACTGTGCTTCCTTATATTCCTGGTCTACTTTCATTTCGTGAATACCCCGCGCTGATGGCAGCATGGCAAAAACTCAACCTACGGCCGGATCTGGTGATGGTGGACGGTCAGGGAATTGCTCATCCCCGGCGTTTTGGTGTCGCCAGTCATTTTGGCTTACTTGCGGATATCCCGACTATCGGGGTGGCCAAAAGCCGGCTGTGTGGTGAGCACCCGCCTGTGGGAGATGCGGTCGGAAGTTATCAACCATTGATGGATCATGCGGAGCAGATTGGCGTTGTATGGAGAAGTAAAAAAAGGTGCAATCCGCTCTATATTTCCATCGGCCATAAGGTCAGTCTTGACAGTTCGGTCTTCTGGGTTGAACAGTGCATGAAGGGATATAGACTGCCTGAGCCGACCCGTTGGGCGGATGGGATTGCCTCAAATAGACCATTTTTTAGGCAAACAATGCAGAAAAATCTATAATTGCAGCGGAAATGTGTGGATATTCTTGATTTTCAGGTAAACTTCGACGCAAATTAGGCATCATGAGTAACGGCTAATGTTAAGAAACCCGATCCACCTGCGGTTAGAGAAATTTGAAAGTTGGCAACATTGGACTTTTATGGCTAGTCTATGTGAGCGAATGTATCCAAATTATCAGGTGTTTTGTCGTCAGACAGGGTTTGCTGACCCCGCGCAGTATCGTCGTATTTTAGATCTGGCGTGGGAGACATTGATCGTCAAAGATGCAAAAGTAAATTTTGATAGCCAGCTGGAAAAATTAGAGACCATTATCCCATCAG
The DNA here is from genome assembly GCF_028598775.1 of Xenorhabdus aichiensis. Classification (NCBI taxonomy): domain Bacteria; kingdom Pseudomonadati; phylum Pseudomonadota; class Gammaproteobacteria; order Enterobacterales; family Morganellaceae; genus Xenorhabdus; species Xenorhabdus aichiensis. The sequence continues at coordinate 4,918 of NZ_JAQRFO010000077.1, read as the reverse complement.
CAGATAGCTATGATATTTATGGTGTGTATCCAGCAATTGATGCGTGCATTGCATTAAGTGAAGTCATTCATTCTCGTTTGAGCGGTGCAACGTTAGAACATGCAATAGCCGTCAGTGAAATATCCATCCGTACCGTTGCTATGCTGGAAATGACGCAGGCCGGTAGAGAAATGACTGAGGATGAATTAAAGGCATTGCCTGCCATTGAAGAGGAATGGGATATTCAATGGGAAATTTACCGTTTATTGGCAGACTGCGAAGAACGGGACATAGAATTAATTAAAGGATTAAGGGCTGACCTTCGCGAGACTAAGGTTAGCAACATCGGTATAAATTTAGAGCAATAACTCAGAAAACATGACTTAGTGCTTGAATTGCCGGATTTAAAGACTTCACATTTACCCTCACTCTGTTCTACATTGGGGGTGAAAAGAAGTGGCTATCGGTGCGTGTATGCAGGGGTGCTGTCAAATCGGCATATCCGTCGCACTCGATGCTTTGCAAACGATAAACACACTGTAAGGATAATCTATGAATAAGACTGAATTAGTTGATGCAATCGCAGAACAAGCTGGTCTGACTAAAACTCAGGCGAAAACTGCTCTGGAATCAACTCTGAATGCAATCACTGAATCTCTGCGAAATGGTGATTCAGTGCAACTGGTGGGCTTTGGTACTTTCAAAGTTAATCATCGTGCAGAACGTACTGGTCGTAACCCACAGACTGGTAACGAAATTAAAATTGCAGCAGCAAACGTACCTGCTTTCTCTGCGGGCAAAGCACTGAAAGACGCAGTTAAGTAATCGTATTGCGAAAAAAGAAGATAGAGGGGAATTTAACGCCCCTTTTGTTGATGCTACAGGGGCTGCTAGCATTGGGTTTTATCTCATTGCTCAGCGCCTGCTCGGTTCAACCTAAGGTTCCACTCTTCAGTGCCAGTGGTTTTATTACCGACGGAGGTGTTATCCGTTTATGGCGCTTGAATGATCAAAACAGTCGACCTCAAGTCATTATGAGTGTTTACAGCCCTTACCGTAATACAGATACCTCTGTGACTTTTTACGAATACCGTTACGGTAATTTGTGGCAGATCCGCCGCTCTGTACTTGATAATTATCCAATAGACGAAACATTGCGGATCGATAAAGATAACAAGGTTATTTTTATGCAGCGGCAGGCAAAAGAATACAGTGAACCGCTTTCCAGCGATGAGATTGTTCGCCTGCGGTTTGATGCCAAACGGATAAAGGAAGTCAGTGACGTTTTAATTGCCGGAAATGTCCATCTGATACAGGGGCATTGGCAGGATGGTAAAGTGACTACTTGTTCGGGGAAACAATTACCCATTCAATTTGAGCCTGAAGATCGGGCATGGCTCAAGGAAAGGGAAAAGAATAGTGCTGGCATATTGACCATTGCATGGCTGGATGCGCCAGAAGGAAAACAGTTACTATTGGTCGCCAATGATGATTTTTGCCGTTGGGAGCCGACGAAAGATAAACTGTAATTCTGTCACTTTCGTCGGTTGTTCATTCTATCAGTTCTGCATTAACTTATTTCAGACGGGCAATGGCTCGGTATCCAATATCTTTCCGATAAAAACATCCTTGCCAGCCAATTTTCTCAGCTCTCAGATAAGCTTTTTTCTGTGCTTCTGCGATATCGTCGCCCAGCGCAGTGACACACAAAACACGGCCTCCTGCTGTTACGACGTCTTTATCCTTGAAAGCTGTGCCTGCGTGAAAAACCTTTTCGTCTGTATCCGCTTCTTGATTCAGGCCGCTGATAACGTCACCTTTGGCATAATTGGCTGGGTAGCCGCCTGCGGCCAGTACGACACCCAATGCCGGACGGGTATCCCATTCAGATGTTTTTCCGCTTAACTGACCTTGTGCTCCGGCGAGACACAGTTCGACGAGATCAGAACGCAGGCGCATCATGATCGGCTGAGTTTCAGGATCACCAAAGCGGCAGTTAAATTCGATGACTTTTGGCTCTCCCTGCTTATCGATCATCAAACCTGCATAAAGAAAGCCGATATAGGTATGACCCTCGGCAGCCATTCCTTCTACGGTAGGGGAGATGATTTTCTCCATTACACGCTGGTGAACCTCATCCGTTACCACTGGCGCAGGTGAATAAGCTCCCATTCCTCCGGTATTGGGCCCAGTATCGCCATCGCCGACTCGCTTGTGATCTTGGCTGGTTGCCATGGGAACCACGTTTTTACCATCTACCATGACGATAAAACTGGCTTCTTCTCCATCCAGAAATTCTTCAATGACAATACGATGTCCGGCATCTCCGAACGCATTTCCTGCCAGCATGTCTTTAACCGTGTTCTGTGCTTCTTCTATTGTCATCGCGACAACAACACCTTTACCGGCTGCCAGACCATCTGCCTTAATGACAATGGGGGCTCCCATCTTTTCCAAATAGGCTAATGCCGGCTCAATTTCCGTGAAATTTTGGTAGGCTGCTGTTGGGATCTGATGGCGGGCGAGAAAATCTTTAGTGAAGGCTTTAGAGCCTTCTAGTTGGGCGGCGGCTTGGGTCGGGCCAAAAATGGTTAGCCCTGCTTGCTCGAAAGTATCAACGATACCGATAACCAGAGGGGCTTCTGGCCCTACAATAGTCAGACCGATATTGTGGTTTTGAGCAAAAGCCAACAATCCAGCAATATCTGTTGCAGCAATGTCTATATTTTCCAGATTTGCTTCCAGTGCAGTACCTGCATTACCCGGTGCAACGTAAACCTTATCTGCCAAAGGAGATTGCACCGCTTTCCATGCCAATGCATGTTCTCTTCCGCCACTGCCAATAATCAATATATTCATCTGGCGCTCCTATTATTAATGGCGGAAATGACGCATGCCAGTGAAAATCATGGCGATACCATGCTCATCAGCAGCAGCAATCACCTCATCATCGCGAATGGAACCACCCGGCTGGATCACACAGCTCACACCGACTGCCGCAGCCGCATCAATGCCATCACGGAATGGGAAAAAGGCATCGGATGCCATGGCACAGCCTTGAACTTCTAACCCTTCATCGGCAGCCTTAATACCCGCAATCTTGGCAGAGTAAACGCGGCTCATCTGGCCTGCACCAATACCCATGGTCATATTATCTTTGGCGTAAACAATTGCGTTGGATTTGACGAACTTCGCTACTTTCCAGCAGAACAGCGCATCCCGCATTTCTTGCTCTGTTGGCTGGCGCTTGGAAACCACTTTCAGATCAGCTTCTGCCACCATACCTAAGTCACGATCCTGCACCAGTAAGCCGCCATTGACGCGCTTAAAGTCTAGACTAGCAACTGGCGAATGCCATTCGCCACACGCCAGAACACGAACATTCTGTTTGGTTGCCAGAATCGGCAGAGCTTCTTCATTAATAGAAGGCGCAATAATAACTTCGACAAACTGGCGCTCAATAATCGCCTTGGCAGTATCGGCATCCAACTCGCGGTTAAAAGCAATAATGCCACCAAATGCAGAGGTTGGATCAGTTTTAAATGCACGGTCATAGGCGGTATGCATATCTGCACCAACCGCAACGCCACAAGGATTAGCGTGTTTGACAATTACACAGGCTGGCTCGGCGAACGTTTTCACACATTCCAGAGCAGCATCGGTATCAGCAATATTATTGTAAGAGAGTGCTTTGCCCTGTAACTGTGTTGCTGTGGCAATAGAAGATTCGGCAATTTGCTCTTCTATATAGAAGGCAGCATCTTGATGGCTATTTTCACCGTAGCGCATATCCTGCTTTTTAATGAAGTTCAGATTGAGTGTACGGGAGAAACGGCCTGATGGCTGATTCGTCTCACCATGATAAGCAGGAACCAGTTTGCCAAAGTAATTGGCGATCATACTGTCATAGGCCGCGGTATGCTCAAAAGCTTTGATCGCTAAATCAAAACGAGTTAGCTGGGTCAGGGAATTTTGATGGCTATCCATCTCTTCAATAATTTTGCCGTAATCCTGACTGTTGACCACAATTGCGACATCTTTGTGGTTCTTGGCGGCAGAGCGAACCATTGTTGGGCCGCCGATATCGATATTCTCAACAGCATCTTCCAGAGAGCAATCTGGCTTCGCAACAGTTTGTGCAAAAGGATAAAGATTGACGACTACCATATCAATCGGGGAAATCTGGTGCAGTGACATGACTTTATCATCCTGCCCACGCCGGCCAAGGATGCCTCCATGTACTTTGGGATGAAGCGTCTTAACTCGTCCATCCATCATTTCGGGGAAGCCCGTATAGTCAGAAACTTCAGTAGCATTCAGCCCTGCTTCCGCCAGCAGGCGTGCGGTGCCGCCCGTTGAAAGCAGTTCGACACCGCGACTGGATAAGGCTTTGGCGAATTCAACAATCCCCGCTTTGTCAGAAACACTCAGCAGGGCACGACGGATTGGACGAAGCTGTTGCATTGGTGTGATCCCTTGAATTTCATAAAACAAGACTGTGCTATTGAGAAAAAACCAGCGTATTGAGAGAAAAAATGGCATCCGCAATAACATTTCGAAAAAATCACGTGGTGTTTTTTCCTGCGATAATTGTAACGAAAACGTTTGCGTGATGCTCGACAAATTTTACCAAAATATCCATCTGTGGATAAATTTGTGTATAAATAGGTATAAACCAGTCTTTTGCTGTGTAATGCAGCAAACGATAATTTTTTTCAAAAAAACTATTGTCAGGGGCCGAAAAGTCCCTATAATGCGCCACCACTGACCGACGCTGAGCGAAGACACGCCGCGGAGGCCAGCGAGAGAAAAGCCCCGAAATAAAGGCTTGACACTCAGCGAGGAAAGCGTAAGATACGCAGCCTCACGACACGGAGGACACTCCGGTCGACACGCTCTTTAACAATTTAATCAGACAATCTGTGTGGGCACTCACAAG
>NZ_JAQRFO010000076.1:0-10229 GCF_028598775.1 Xenorhabdus aichiensis | reverse complement strand
TAGAAAAGGCCACGCCGGAGCGCAGCCTTGAATTCAGGGTATAGATTTGGGTTATTTCCAACTAAAGCAAAAATGCAGTGCTTTATCTGCGCTTTGTTGCAACAGAGTAGCTAATTTTTGTGCGTCATCATTGCCATAACGGACAATGTACGCTACAAAATTATAATTTAGTTTTTGCGTAGAAGAGAAAGTACCAAGATTATAGGTTATGTCATCGACAGTGACACGTAAATTTCTCTTGAGTAATTCTTCCATTTTCTGACGATTAGCGTCACTGCAAGTTACACAAAACTCCAATTTCCCTGATTCTTTCACTTGGAAATTTATAAACTTTTCAATAACTGTTTTATTTTTGGTTATTTTTAAAGTACCGATAGGAGGCTTACCCACGCCACCGTATTCGCTATCATATCCCCAAACTTGATATTTTTCCTCTTCGCCATACCTTGCACTATATTTTCTATAATCTGGTTTAAGATCAAAAACAAGCATATTGTCATCTGATTCAACAAACATCCAATCACAAGCCATCAAATCTTCCTGTGTCGGCTGCCAAGGTGCCCAATTACCATAAATATTTCGTTTATCAATATGAGATAAATAATCGTAATTACCTTCGATAACTGTTCTACGTGGAACAAAATTCAATTGTTCCTCTTTAGGCCAGCCACTACGACGAGCTTTATTCCCCAATTTCAACTGAACCAGCGCCCACCAAAAAGAACCTACAGGTGCGATAATCTGATCGCCTTTATAATCATCTGGGTCAAATGGACATTCATGTTCGGGATTAATAACGTCAGACATACTATTTCCTTATATTTATAAATAATGGGAAGCTAAACCATAGAGTTAGCTTTCCGTCCGCTGCTAAACAGCCCGAATATATTAACGAATGCTTATGGTTGGGTGAATTGATTAGCCTTGTATAACAATCCATACAACCAGTTGAAACTAATCTAATTCATTGGAAATCCCTATCATTTACCGTTCGGCTTTTTCCTTGCCGCCCAGTAGCGTTCAAGTTCTTCCGGCGTGGCTTTCTGATCTTCGAAGGTATTACCGATTTTCAAGCCATCCGGCAAAAGTGCCCAAGCGACATAAAAATATCGAGGTTCAAACGCTGCTCCCATCCACGGATGAATGCCGCTGTATTCTCCTTCATCGCAAAAACTGATGTAACCGATATGCCAGCCATCGCAGGGGTTGTAGATTAAAACCTCTTTGTCATCCATATCGAATGTGGGTTGTTCAGATGCAGGACGGATAACTAAGGATTCTGTGATTGGTGAAGACATGCGTTCCCCCAGAAAGTGAAAAGGCCACACCGAAGTGCAGACTACATTGAGTAATCTGAATAGAATGAAGTTGTTATAATGTGATTTAATATTAGACTCGTGACTCAATACCAAACCAAAAATTTCGGACTCTCTTATTAATGACAAAAATAATATCAATCACATCGGTTTCAGGTGGAGGCAAAACCACTATATCTAATGCTCTTGTCGCGAAGCTACATAACAGTTGCTGTATTCACTTCGATGAGTTTGAGTTTCCTATTTCTCCAGCTGATATAGACGATTGGATTAATAGAGGTGGAGATTATTGTGAATGGGATATATCCCCATTCAGCCAAAATCTTAACAATTTAGTGAAAGGTAACCTTTATGATTACATAGTATTGGATTACCCATTCGCCAGAGCTCACCCTGCACTTTCTTCTCAAATTGATTACGCTTTTTTTCTTGAAACTCCGTTAGATATCGCATTATCTCGTCGTGTGTTAAGAGATTTTCAAAAAGCCAGTAGTCAAGAGATTCTAGATAGTATTAGCGAATACTTAAAAGATTCGAGACCTTCGTTTATTGCGATGCAAATACGCGAAAAGTGTTTTAGTGATTACATAATAGATGGTGAGCTTTCAATATCCACAATCACAAGGTCTATTCTGAATCAGGTTAAGAGCAGTAAATAAAATAGAGTCACTAAAGACAACAGCAAGTCTTATTCTTAATTTCAGGCAATAAAAAACCCACCTATTAAGTGGGTTAATTTATTACTTACAATTCTGGCAAAATATCAAAATTGATTAAAATATGGCTGATTTCGGACACTTTTGCAAGTTTTATAGATCATGGTATGATTTTTGTTCAATTCTTAACCGGGTGATATCTTGAAGTGCTTCTCTATCCATGTTTTCGCATAACTCTACCAAGGCGCTCCAATATGGCGCATAATTATTTTTCCAATTGTATACACTCACCCCAGCCAAGCTGGCCAATTCTGATCGGGTATAAGAGAAGAAACTCTCTGAACGACACGCCTTAGCACATTGCTGAACGGCCAACCAGACCAATCCTTTTAATCTCGTGCTCACTTTGATTGATATCCTTCGGTCTGCTTGCCCTGCCAGAAAGCCTCCCCAGAGATATTCGCATAGTTCAACCTGATAGCGATAATCCAGGGAATGTGCGTAACAGTACAACACCCATGCCAGTTTGGGTTTATCCATGGCCAGTACTGCCCGCCGCCACGAACTCCCCCTGTATGTTATCGGGTTAATAGGCGGTTTGGGCTGTTTTCTCATTCGGGTTTCAAGACAAAAAACCGGATCGGTATCCTGTACCACCCAGTGATTTCCCACCCTGATACGGGCTTTATTACGCTTATAGTGATCTGTACATGTCAGTGGAGAGTCTTCAAATGCCGCCAATTGCCCCTTGGTTTCACCGGCAATATCAAACAATGCGGGGATAATCTGCGTGCGTACGTATTGCAAGTCATGCGAATACCATTTTGTCATTATTTGATTGCCCCTATCCCCAGCGATCTGTCCAAAAAACGAAATAATAAATCCACCTGGCTACCGTGTTTTTCTTCCCATGCCAGCCTGTCCCGATGCAGGTCGTCATGACATTCCCGGCAAAGTGGCAGACAAAACAAATCATGCGCCTTAGTGCCCATCCCGCCCTGCCCATGACCGATAATGTGGTGGGGATCATCGGCAGGACGCTGACAGGCCGCACAGGGCTGGGATTTCACCCATTGCAGCCATTGGGTATTACGCCACCGTTGTAATTTTGGCAAACGCATAAAGCTGGCGGGCGGTTCAGCGTCAACCTCTGCCGTCAGCACATTTTTAACCTGCTCCACGCGCTCATTAACAATATCTTGTGAAGTCAGGGGTTCCCATCGGATATCGTGTTCGCTGGTGGTACTTTGAGTTTTCTCTCCGTGGTCATCTGCCCGCTGCAGGGCGCGATGACTGATAAATGATGGCAGCAAATCCGCCACCCGATGAATGACCGCCCAGCTAAATAATTCTGGCCATGTCACCTGATGGTGAGCAGGCAACCGGAAGTCACTGATGACGTTATGCAATACCCACTGATACAGGTTTTGTTCCGCTGCGTTCTGTATACGATCAGAGCCGTCCCGACACTGGTTATCATGGTGCCAACATGTCCTGACGGCGCTGTTATTATATACAGTTATTGTCAATAAATTATGATGGTAATTTTCCTCATCTGCCGCCTGACAGAATGAAACAGTCTGGGCGATGTAATGCTTCATCCCTTCCAAACTGCCAGCGACTTTGATGACCCGCTCATGCTGAAAAAAGGGGTACAAGCGCTTATCGGAAGCCAGCCATTGCCCTTCTGTTACTTGCCCTGATGGAGCAGACCGGAGCACAGCAGGCTCAGGCGTGAGCAACATCCTGCCATAAAACCCATTCAGGAGATGGCGACCCGGCTTAAAGACCACCAGCCCCAGATCACTGACAATGTGCGGGGTCAGTAAATAATTCATGCCATGTACCCCACTTTGTATTCCGCCCACAAACCCGCCACCCAGCGAATTCCCTTCGTGGTAAACCGTGATTGAGTGAACGCATGAGCATTAGTGATATTTGCCCCTGTCTTCACTTCAAACCGTTTTGCATCGATGTGATTCTGGTAGGGCAGCATCGTGCCATTCAATCGATACATGATCCGCCTGTCCAACAGGAACCCGCGAAACTCCGGTTCTTTTGCCTCAATCAGCTTGCAAACCTGCCGAAATGTCATTGATCCACGCGCATCCACATACCGATCCACAAACGCCACTTTTGGGGCTGCATTTGCTAATTGTGATTCCAGCGCCTGATTGTGCTCTGCCAAATCTGCAGCTAACCGCAATGCGTCAGGCAGCGTTTGGGGGATATGAGAAATTTGGTGCTGTTCCAGTGCCTGCCAGCGATCCACCAGCCGGGCAGTAAACTCAGGGGATAACTGCGCAACAATCACATAGCTGTCACGCTTGCCTATCCGGTATTCATAAGTGGTCTGATTCTGGTGATTTTTGACTTCCACCATTGGTGGGAGTTGAATAACAGCCCGTTCTGCCAACCGTTCGACGGTTCTTTTCACTGAATCATGTCGGGACTCAACCAGATCAGCAATCTCCCTGCTCGACATGGTTAATCTATGCATCATTAAATTTGGCATTCTGCCCCCTAGCCTGAATCTTAGCTTTAGCCTTTTCTATGTCGGTCACTTGCTGTAATTCATTCATGACATTGTCATTCATCCACAGGCATTCCATGCGTTTGACAGATCCAGATTTTCCACTCGCTGCACTGGTCTTGGTGTATTTCGTCCAGTCAGATAATGCATTGTTATACAAAGAAGAATCATACCCACTGATGATTACCATCCCCGTCAGGCTTCGTACGCACTCTAATAACTGGGTATGCTGATCTTCATCCATTTCATGACGATAATAGCTACCCACCATGACTCTAGTTGCAGGCAAATACGGTGGGTCAACAAAATGCAACGTTGTTTTGGTATCATGGTCTTGCATACATTTCACTGCATCCCGATTCTCAACCAAAACGCCCAAAAAACGCTGCGCTACTGCTATCAAGTTATCGGGGGCGCGCTCCCAAATTTTCTGAGCTGTCGCACTATTGCGCTTGGTATCGAGCCTAAATCCTGTCGTTCCTTTGGTCGCTCCGGCTGAACCAAAACCCATTGTTGCCCTAACAATCAAGCGGCGAGCACGCTCTACTAGGTCCCCAGTGGGTTCATAGGCATATCGAAACTCAGTCCGCGAATAAGGCGTTAATGCGCAGGCATCTATCAACTGCTTACTCAACGCAGGATCTCGTAGAACTTGAAAAAGGTTAACCACATCATCATCAAGATCGTTATACACCTCTGCGTCACTGCGGTTTTTTCTTAATAGTACTGACGCTGCCCCACCAAAAGGTTCCACATAACAACGGTGTTGGGGAAAGTGACCAATAATCCACGACGCCAGTCTGAATTTACCGCCGTGATAACGAATAACTGGATGTTTGATATCCATCAAATCACTCCCTCATTCTGCTCAGGGCTTCCACCAACAACCCGAAATCCCGTTTGTAACGCTTCTTTCGCAATCTGTTCTGCGGCCTGCTTCCAAATCCCACGCCAAGCAGCCAGTCCAGTCACCTCACTCATACGACCTACTCCCGCTTTACGCGCCATTTGCGCCGCCAGTTCCTGAAGGCGGTTTGCCGGTGTCCAGCCTGTTGAAAATAGCTGTCGGAACGTGGCATCACGCTCCACGGTATCAATGACAACGTCGGCTTCCCCGGCTTTCAGCCAGCGACCGTTAACATATGGCGGGCACCCTGCCTGGCACCATTTGCGGGCCTTGTCGAAATATTCTGCGCAGTTTTCGGGGCTAAACAGGGTTTTCGGGCGCAGGTAATCACGCATCTTGCCGTCATTCGCCCATTTGGCGGTCAGGTAGTCGGTGATCAATGTTAGATCTTCTGGCGCATAATCTTCACTCAGTCGAGCGCGGATATATCCCATCGTGGTTTTACCGTCACGGTAGCTGGAATTAGTAACCTGATTGAAATAATTCAATACCTGTTGAGCGGCGTCGGGTTCCTTGGGAACCTGACAATAATTCTCTGTAGTACTCTCTGAAGTAATCTCTGTTGTATTCTCTGTAAGAACAGGCCAATTTGACCCGTTCAGAGTGGCGCATTCTGACCCGTTTGACTGTTTCAATTTGCGCTTATCGATAGGGTCATTTTGACCTTTTCGATTATTTGGTTTTGAATTGTTCGAAGGGGTCATTTTGACCTCATCGGTCAGCAATGCATGCTCATAGTTTATCGAATAATAATTTGTGCGGTCGTGATTGGATTTATTGATTTGTTCAATACGTAACACGCCTGTTTTTTTCAAATTAGCAAATGCACGTTTAATGGTGGATTCGGAAAAAAACGGGAACTGTTCCTGCCATTTCTCGATAGTATTGTAGATCCAGCGGTGGCCATTTGCCTCAATGCCGGACGCGGTTTCAATCAGCCAGTATTGAATCTGCTGTAAAACAATAGCCTCATTCAACCCGAGGCGTACCGCCAGTTCAGGAATAACCACCAGTGGACGATTTTTTAACAATAACAAACTCATACCATCCCCTCACTCATCCATACGGGTGTATTTTTCTTTGAAGTTTCGCAACGGTTCCACACACGGATGCTCATAGCCTTTTCGCATAAAAACGACCCACTGGCGTTCAGCATCCCAGCCAATGACATGAACTTCGATACCGCGCTTATCACGATAGCGGCGATCCAGTTTTCTGATGTTTTCATTGCCCATGACTCCGTTCCCTGTATTCACCCACAACCCACTGTACAAAACTGTGGTTGGTCAGCTCCCACTTACCGAGTATTCTGATTTCATAGCAGAACGGAGTTGCCCGACCCCCAGGAGTAAAGCGGCAACGAATTTGCGCAATGCCATTACTTTTGGTTAAACTGGCCATGCGTTAATTACTCCACACAATGTTTTTGACGTGCCGACGCCTCAGACCGCATATCTGGGGCGTCAACCTTTTCGGGCGGGCAAAAATAGCGATAGGACAAACTGAGGTATTCCAGCGTGAGGATCTGCAAACGTTCCCCGATGTAGTTCAGCTCTGCCCTCTCCTGTTTATCAATCACACCATCGGCGGTAAATTCATTCCAGCGCTGGGCTAACTCCCCCATTTTTCCAACCAGCTCGTTAAATTTTGCCGCAATATCCTCTCTGTCCACCTCCACGACGGGGGACGGAACAAATACACCACCAGCCCGTCGAGCCATTTCTTCCACCAGCAATGGCTCACCACAGGCACTCTGAATCACTTCAGCGAACCCAATAGGAAAAATCTGATCCCCCTCATCACGCAGACGGTTGTATACAGAGTTTTCCGTAACCCCTAACCACTCAGCCGCCTCTTTATAGCCTCCGTTCAGCTTGGTGATCATTCTCTTCACGACTCGTGAGTACCATGTAGGCTGTTTCTCTATCTGCCAGTTTTTCATCCCACGGCTCCTCTTATTTTTCTGTGGTTTATTTATTTCAGTTTTCAACTACTCTTTGGTTTGTACTAAATCAGCTAAATCTGGGCGGATATCACAGGGCTGTATCATTCCATTAGTGGCTCGCACTATTGGCATCACAAACCGCGCATCTATGCCGCCACCGTGCAGCCAACGCCAAACCGTTGGTTGCTTGACATTACATAGATCAGCCAATTTTTTTTGGCTGCCAGCAATCCTGATAGCTTTTTGAATTACTTTATTTTTTGCCACAAACAAACCCTTTTGCTATTAAACCCACCAAATAATAGCAATACGTATTTAATTTCACAATAGCAATGTGTATTTGACGATCGATACGCATAGCTATAAATTGCATTGTATGAAAAATTCAAATATTGCAGAGCGCCTCACAGAGGCAATGAAATTACAGAAAATGACTCAAGGCGCCTTAGCTGAAGCATCCGGTGTTACACAGCCAACAATCTGGCGGTTAACTCAGGGTCAAGCTAAAGGCTCTTCGAAGATCATAGATATAGCTCATGCGCTAGGGGTCAATCCAGAATGGTTAGCTAACGGTACTGGCAATATGCTAATGGGTGACGGAACACCAGTAATGTCCAGTTTAGATAATCGACAACAAATACCCGTTTGGGATATCAATGGAAAAACTGACGATTTTGTGATCTCTCCGTCAGGTAAACCGTTGCCCACATGGCGTGCCTATGTAATGGAGAGAAATAGCGGATGTGCTGAAGCGCCATCCGGCTCAATTGTAATTATTGATACAGCCATTGTGCCTGGCACAAAAGATTTGGTTATTGCAACCGTAAATCAAAAAGATATATCTGTATATAGGTTTTTAGATGGTGGAACTGCTGGTTATTTAGATGTAGACGACTCTCGAATCCCATTGCTAGATTTATCATCGTCGCCAGCCACCGTGCTTGGCGTTGTAATATTTTTATTACGGGATTTCAGGAAGTAATCTCCAATTTCATGTAATCTGGTAGACTCTTCATAAACGCCTTCGTCCATCCTGTGTAAAACCAAAATCATACATAACGCCCTCTAGGGTTCTGTAATCTATTGGGCAATAAACCCTCAAAATTACTGATTTTTTATACAGTCACCACGGTATACTTTATCTATCTACTCCAAAAAATCAACACAGAAAGCACCCCGTTTTGCTGACGCTTTCTGACTTAGCTATTCCATTTAGAAAAATAAATTACGTATCCTTACAATGTGTTATACGTTTTTCTATTATAACTTGATTAATACGTATTGCTATTAAAAATACGCATTGCTATATTTGGGTCACTGAAGAGGATAACGTGATTTGCGGCTGACTGATTCTTCAGCCAACACCAGGAGGTCAGCCGCGATTTTTTTTTGCACTTATAGATAAGGTTTCTGAGTAGCTGGTGGCCTTATCTATAAGTGTGGAGTAGCCAAAAACTGTGTGGAGTAATAACCATAACCAATGGAGGTTAGCATGAGTGAAAGCAAGAAAACCGTGGTTCCCGAATTTATATCCGAACTGGATGGCGGGGTTTTCGAAAATAAACTGTCAGCGTCATTAAATGCGGTTGCACTGGGTGTATTAAATAACGGTGGTAAGGGCAAAGTGATCGTAGAGATGGATATTTCTCGGCTGAATAATTCCATCGAAGAAAAACGCATCATGATTTCCCATAAATTGAAATTCACCGCACCAACGCCTCGCGGCAAATCCTCAGAAGAGGATACCACTGAAACACCAATGTATGTTGGTAAGGGCGGGAAATTGACAGTTATGCAAGAAGATCAGGGGAGTTTATTTTCCATTAACGGAGAGCCGGACAGGAAAATAAAAGCAGTAAACTGATTTAATTTATTCATATTTTACTTTCAATATTAATTAATACTCAAAATAAAGAGTGGAGGTTTTTCATGTCTCAATTAGATAACACAGCTATTTCTCAAGTTCAGGAAATGAGTATCGCTTCTGCGTCTCTGGATACCATTAAAAAAACAACTTTTGCTGCTGCCCTTATCCCTGAAAACTACAACCTCGAAAGTCTGGAAGAGTTCAATCTTTTACGTTATCGCTTTCGTGGGGAAATGAAAACAACCAGTATTGACGATTTCGTTAAATATTCTATTGGTTATTCCGATGTACAGGTAACTCGCTGTTTTATTGATGCTGATAAAATGCGGGCTGAAACTATTTTCAATCTCGGTACCATAGCCAATCCCGGTCATGCGGATAACGCAGCCAGTATCACTTTGAAGAAAACAGCACCGTTCAGCGCCCTGCTGGAAATTAACGGCCGTAAGTCACGGCAAAAAGAACTCGCTGAATGGCTGGAAGACTGGTACGAACATCTGACCGCCTTTGACGCCGATGGGCATGTACTGGATATTAAAAAGGCCATTGGCGCTATCCGTCGTATTACCATTGAAGCCACGCAATCCCAAGATCACGAAGAGCATGATTTCAGCGGAAAACGTTCAGTACTGGAAAGTATCGAAGCCAAAAGCAAAGAAGTCATGCCTGCTGTGTTTGAGTTTAAATGTATTCCTTATGATGGACTGTCAGCACGCAGGTTTAAATTACGTTACAGCATTCTGACAGGTGATAGTGTTCCTGTGTTGGTGCTCCGTATTGCGCAATTGGAAGCGAGAGAAGAAGCCATTGCTGGAGAGTTTCGCGATCTTCTGACCGTTGAGTTTCAAGATGCGGACATTGAAACATTCATCGGTAATTTCTCAACCAGATAATAAATAGAAAATTAAGCGTCGTTATTTACGGCGCTTATTTAAAAATATTGTGTGGAGTCATTAATAATGTCTTGGTTAACTACATATACAAAAAAGCATATTTATCTTTCCA
>NZ_JAQRFO010000075.1:0-10333 GCF_028598775.1 Xenorhabdus aichiensis | reverse complement strand
TTGATTTGACTGACCGATTGATAGAGGATAGGTGGCATGATGAAAACCCGGAACAGAATACGACTTCATATTCGCGGTTCGGCGTTCTTTGCGGCAAATTTTAGAACGATACATGGCTGAAATGGGTAAGGCATCCAACTCATCAGGAATAGTGGCCATAAAATGAATATTCTCTCCATTCATCGGTGGAGAGAATGATCCGCTTTGCGCGCATCCTTGTATGAAAAACAAAGCAAGTAGGGAGGATAATGCGCTTTTATTACAGAGAAATTTCATGGGTGCCTTCTTTGTATCGTTCAACCGAATTTAATCTGACAGGCACTAAATCAAAGTGGGCGACTGTCAGATTAAGTCTGAATGACTATATCTTAGTCTATTTGCTGTTTCTTGATTCAAGAATGCCCATTAACGTTTCATATTCAGGTCTAACCTCGCCAGAAACAATATCACCATTAGGATAGGTCATAAATGGCATGTCATTATTCTTTCTACCCGTCCAAACTGAAAGCATTTGTTTTATATATATGTAATTTAGATTAATTTTTTTAGCCGTTCCTATTTTATACGTTAACGGACTTCCTTTCCCTATAAGATAAAATGTATTCTCATTGCCATTTAAAAAGCTTTTTGTTAGAAGGGGAAATAAAATTATTTTTTCATGTAAATCCCCATTTATTTTTAAATAACCGCCATCAAATACTGCTGGTGCATTACCATCAGTAACAAATGTTGTTTTAAATCCAATATTATCGTCAATAAGAGGTGCAATTGTTGACGTATCTTTCAGCTTGACTTCAAAAGTAATATTACTCAGTTTCCAATCACACTTCCCTCCCCCCTCCTTAGGGACACTGACCTCAACTTGATTTGACTGACCGATTGATAGAGGGTAGGTAGCATGATGAAAACCCGGAACAGAATACGACTTCATATTCGCGGTTCGGCGTTCTTTGCGGCAAATTTCAGAACGATACATGGCTGAAATGGGTAAGGCATCCAACTCATCAGGCATAGTGGCCGTAAAATGAATATTCTCTCCATTCATCGGTGGAGAGAATGATCCGCTTTGCGCGCATCCTTGTATGAAAAACACAGCAAGTAGGGAGGATAATGCGCTTTTATTACAGAGAAATTTCATGGGTGCCTTCCTTGTATCGCTCAAGAGCGTGTTTCAATAATTCATTTTGGTTAACATCTTGTTCAAAAACATCGTGCAGTTTATTTTCGAGTGCCATAAAAGTAGTGTTACGTTTTGCACTTAGTGGAGAGGCATCTTGATGATGTATTAATTCATCAAATTTATCTTTTGAAGCTATTAGCTTACGCGTTTTCGTTGGCTCTAAGAAACTGAGCAATTGATTATTTATAATGGCTTGATATTTACTGCCCATAAAGTGGTCTGTTGCCGTCGTCATAATCGTATCTAAATCAGGATTATTCCATTGTGGGAATATTTCATCGATAACAGATTTATCTCCCTTGAATGAGTCCACATATTCCTGTTGTTCATTCTCTAGTCCTTTATCTAATGAATTAGCTAGGCTCGGAACTAAATAAAACTTATAGATGCCATTCATACGCCATCTTTTTTTGCCCGTAAAACCGATGCCATTCTTACTTGGGATTCTTTCTTCACCGATTTGCCTCGCCTGAAAGAAGCTCACGGTATTCCCTTGGTGATAATATACTTCGCCCATCTCGGGGAGAGATTTTTGTATTGGAATAGTTGGTAATGTTGCCAAAGTCCAGCTAAAGCCAAAAATGGTTCCTAGCGACCCATAAACTTCAAATAACCAGTTATCCATATTGGTATCAAATGGCACGCTCGTTACGGTATCGGCATCATTAACATGACGGAAATGATTCAGTGATGTTAAGGCTTTGACTCCACTTCCAGTGAGGACTCTCGGCATTCCATACGTATAAAGGAGCGGGTTATTATTTCTTAGCTCTATGGCGTGCAATAAAGCAAGTGCCCCCCCCAAACTATGACCGCAGATAAATAATTTTTTAAGATTAATATGTTGTGATGATTCTTTGATTTGTTTAATTTCATTTATAAAATATTTTTCCATGCACTGATAAGCTTCTAAAAAGCCCTTATGAACCTTGGCTTTTCCACCGGGAAGAATATTCTCTGGGCATGGAATAGGGCGGTAAGTCCCATCCGTCAGCGCATCTCTCGAGCTTGCCGTCCCTCGCCATGCCGCAATAATTTGCGTTTCATTTTCAACAAAAAACATTTGAGTATCATGCTCAAACGTTTCAGGCGTTTCCACTTGTTTAACATCCAGGAATATTGCCGGTCGATAACGTTCTTTAAATGGTACATCGTTTACAATCGCGGGATAAACGGAATGATCATTGATAACAGGGGTTTTTGATAAGTCAAAGCATTGCTGATAGAAAAAAGAAGTGGTCGTATCGGGAGTATTAATAAATTTCCTCATATTAATATCAGGAGAATCTGGGTTAACCATCACTTCATCCTTATACACCAATAGGGACATGAGTCCTAGGTTATACGCATTCACTATATCGTAGTTTGGTGTATGTTTTAGGATTAAAGACCATGCTCTAAACGGACAGACCTCAATCACATGACGTTGATTAAAATCCTCACCGTAAAACTCTAATCCTTTAAATTCATCTTCTTTCGGAAAATGGTAGTAAGGTAGCCCAAACTTAGCTTGTTTCCACTTTGCAATATTAGGGGCTTTGTCACACAACTCACCAATGACAGCATAACGATAAAAATAACCTTTGGATTCGGCATCTGGCTTTACTGTTGAATTAGACTCACCACGCAATGTTCGTAATGGTCGTTTCTCCATTTCATCGGCAAGTTTTTGCCCACCGAGAAATAAACGTATAGGAGAAGCAGGCAATTTATCTGCTCGGATCATTCCGTTTTCATCCGTCTTTCCCGGACGCTCAACTTTACTATTTTTTAAAATATAGTCCATCTTAGAAATGGGTTTATTGTGTTCATCAACAAGCTGAATTTCTATTTTGTTCTTTAACATTCCCGGGCAATCAGAACAATAAACTGAATTAGCATTACTCATAAATAGGTGCTCCTGTTATTTTTCTTGTTCCATAGCCAATAGATAATCCTGATCGGACATATTTTCAATACGTTGTCCGGCTTCCAGCTTTTGTCTCAACCACTGCTCAATCCGGGGTTCTAAACTGCCTTCTGGCTGATCCAATTTCTTCGCCATTACACCGTGGTTTTCCCATAGATCGTTATAGAGAGAGCTGCTTAAGACTTTCAGGCCATAAGGCGAATGCAGCCAAACCAGTTGTAGGTGTTCGCCCAATGTAAAAGGAATATCGTCATTGCCTTGTCCACATTCCTTCGGACGGTGGAAACGTGTGGTCTGGGGCAGGTCAATCATCAGCTCCGTGACAGGAGTCAGCATCAGTGACCAGTCACCGGGCGTGAAGGCCGATACCATCGCGCCAAATACCCGTGTATCCATCATGCGAAATATCACTTGTTCGCCATTCAACATCACCAATTGTCGTCGTTGCCAGTGGGTAAGCTGTTCCTGCCACGACTTATGGCTTCGATAAGCCCAACCCCAGCTGTTGTCACTGAGTTCATGTTTATCTAGCACTGCACCAATCTGAAATAAATTATTTACTTTCGCCTGCACCAGCCACGGGCTTTGTTTCAGCATTTTGCGCATCGGCGTACCGCTATATAGCGGAAAAGCTTCTTCTACCCAGTCATTGAGATAAAAGTGTGCCACCGGATCAGGTTTCGCCAGCGAATTGAGGATAAAGAACACGGGCGCATCATTAGATTGATTCAGCCATTCTTGCCAACTTACCGAGGATTCTGTGTCCTCTACGGGAATTGCATTTTCCATTGTTACGGTTACTCCTTGGCTGGTTTAATAACGGGACTGACGTCTTGTTGTGCCAGTTCCGGGCAATAAGGATGTGCCGGAAATACCATTTCCACCTCCGGCAACGGCTCCATGCCCTCCGGCAGTTGCAGGTCCACCCCGCGTCCGCTGCCGCCTGATCCTTGCCCGACATTAATCGGTGAAGACAAAATCCCTCCCGGGGTCACTTTGAGAAAACTGCCGCCCACTTTCAGGGTAATTTCCGATGCCGCTTCCAATACCATTTTGCCGCCGCTTTTCAGGTGAATTTCCTGCCCGCTATCAATCACAGTGGCATCTCCCGTCTGGATATGCTGGCTGCCGGCAATCCGGTGTGACACATCCCCTTCGGTGGTGATTTTGCGTGAACCAGCGACCTGATGATGGTCATCGGCGCGGATATCGTGGTAGCGGTTGTTATCGATGCGCTGTTTCTGGTCATGTTTGATATGCCAGTAGGCATCGTTTTCGATATGCGCCGTAAAGTCTTTCTGGCCGTGGATATAGACTTCCTCGCTGCCTTTCGCATCCTCAAAGCGCAGCTCGTTAAAGCCTTTGCCTTTATGGGTTTTGGTCTTGAAGGTCGTGCGGGTTTTCTGTGCCGGTAAATCCAGTGGTGGGCGGTTCAGGCCGTTATACACACAGCCCGTCACGATCGGCCGATCAATATCGCCGTTGAGGTAGGAGATAATCACCTCCTGCCCGATGCGCGGTATTGCCATAAAGCCAAAGCCATGACCATTCCAGCCTTGAGCGACACGTACCCAGCAGGATGCGCCATCATCCGCCTTGTCGTAACGGTTCCAGTGGAAATGCACTTTAATTGCTCCGTCTTTATTGACGAAGATTTCTTCTCCTTCGGGACCCACGACGATGGCGGTTTCATCGCCATCTGCTAAGGGTTTGTAATAGAACGGCGGACGCCAGTCGGCAAGGCCGTCGATAAAGCTGAACTGGTTGGAGAGCGTCGTGCCATCACCGCCATCATGACCCAGTGCCTGTGGGCAGCGACCGTGGTGGCTAATACCGACAATCTGCCAGCGGGCATTCAGCGGGGCGTGCGGGTGATTTTTGATCTCGAAGATTTTACCCGGCATCAGTTTGATGCAGTTACTGTTTCCGCTGCCGGTCTTTTTCTGGTTATCCAGCGCTTCATGACGGTATTTTAAGAACGGTTTGGCCGCCGCATCTTTCTGGAAACGTCCGTAACTCTCAAAGACGGTATAGGGGGTTTGGCTGCCAAAGTCGCGAAAGCCTTCACTGCTTTCCATATGGGAAAGGTGATAACGCGGATTGTCGTAGTTAAAGTCTTTGTGGAGGCTGCGTTGCGGACTCATTCCGACCCCTAACCGCACCTGATAAATCGTATCTATCCCATGGGCGGTTTCCGGTTGCGGGCTGTAAACCAGCGGCAGCCCGGCTGTCATCCCCAGATGGCTGTCGCTGAAAAACAATGTTTCATCCTCAAACCAGAAACTGATGCCTTCTTCTGTGGCCAGACGGCTGAAAAACGCATAATCCGACTCGCGTTTCTGGGTGGTGTATTCCCTGTCCTGATGGGTATCGTAGAGTTTGGAATCGGCGCGTACCCGGTGCTTTTTCAGCAGGCCATTCAGGATGGCGGGCACATTTTGTTGATGGAATATCCGGCTGTCCTGATTGAGTGTCAGGTGCCAGAGGGCGGGGCGAACCGTCAGGGTATAGAGGGTTTTATTGCCGTCGGTGCCTGCCCAGTCGGCGTGGGAGATGATACCGGTGATTTTGCGCTGCTGGAGTTCCCCATTAAAGATTTGTAACACCGCTTCCTGCATCAACAAGGCGGTCAAATCCACCTCGTCTAAGGGCTTGAACGGATTCAGACTATGGGTTTTGACCAGCGTCAGGTTCAGGGTAAACAGCTCAGATAACCCTTCCTGCAGGGAAAATTCCCCCACGCTGAACGTATCTTCAGGAAGCCCCGCGACCTGAAAAGTAAACCGCAATCCACTTTTGGCAGAGGACAGCTTATTCATCATATTCACCATGTTTTGTTTTGCTCCTTATTGTTCTTTCTTTATGGCTTACATATCTCTGCGTAATCCATAGACTTCCCAGAATGCCCACAGGGCTTTGTGACGGTTCGGGGTATACACATCCAGCTTGACGAAGGTGGACTGGCCGACAAAACAGGCCATGGCCTGATTAATCAACCGGCAGAAACGGTACATCTCCCCCGGATTGGCGTAGCCGTCAGGGTTCAGTGTGAGTGATAACAGGTGACCCCGGACGGGTCTGCCCTTATACATCCTGTCGGTCAGGCGTTCCTCCACCCGCACGATGCCGTCAATATGCCGGCGGATATGGCGGCTCAGCGGACGATTGAGTTCGGCGTAAGGGTCAAACAGGCGGAGGAAATGTTTCAGGCTTTCGGTAGTAAATAACAACACCGGCGGGCTGGAGAGGCAGGAAAGCAGCGGCCAGCCGGAATTATCCTGTAACATCGACGGGTAATCGGTGGTGACCGGCGTAATATTGTGCCCATTGAGATGGGACGGGGAACCTTCCTGCATCACGGTGAGGGTGCCTTTTTCCAGCGCGATGGCCTGTTCATGGTAACCCCAGGAATGACAGGCGACGGTGATCTCCGGTAAGTTCACGGCGGGTCGGCCGGTCAGGTCAAAAAAATGGAGCTGGTGCGTCAGCCTTCCCGGCAAATCACGCGCGGTCTGGAGCAGGTAGTAAAAAGTGTCAGCTTCCCCATCTTCGGCCAGCCAGCCCATTGCCGGGGTAAACTGGTCAATGGGCAGGTAGCGGTATGGCGTCCCGCGTTGCTGTTTCTCATCAGGCTGCTGAATAACCTGAATATCGCGCAGCCGGAACAATCGCACGGACTCCCCGAACGGCAGGGGATAGCGATGATTTTCTGGCGTCAGCGGAATGGGGAGGCGGGTCAGATTTTCCAGATGAATGGCCGGGACGCAGCCCAGCATAAAGGCATCATCAACGTCTTCCAGTGGCAATTCGCCTTCAAAACGAAAAAGGAGTTCAAAGGTGCCGTCGGCATTCAACGGCACCTCACGGCAGTGGTCGCTGATATCCACCGTCATAAAGTTATAAAGCTGAGGCAGCGCATAATATTCAATGAGAGACTGAAGCCCGGCATAAGTGTGTTTTTCCATCGGCAGGATGGGGGTATCGAACAGATTGTGCCAGCCATAAGGAAAACAGCTCAGTTTTAGCTGTTCACCCCGGACTCTCAGGCTGACGTCACTGATATGCTCATCCAGCCACAGGCTTAATAGCGCCGCCCGTTCACTGTCCGTACCGAGGAAAAAAGACAGTGACCCGCTTTGCCAGACGGGGGAGGGCATGCCTGTCTGGCAAAGCGTCAGCACTATCTCACTGTGCGTGCCGGTTTTCTTCACCGCCCTGTCCAGCACGATAAGGGGTTCGATATGCAGGGAGCGGCAGGTTTTAAACGTGAGTAACTGCCCGTTGACATGGGCAGAAACCGGCGTGCCTGCCGGGATATCAACAGCGCCCTGATGTTCTCCGTCGGTGGGGTGAAATTGCATGACCGTCGTAGGCGGAATGGGACTCAGGGCCAGCGGCCAGATACGGGACAGAATGCCGTGGGTAATTTCGGGGAAATCATCCTCAAGTTTATCCCGTAAGTGGGCGATCAGCAGGGCAAAGGCTTCGAAGACACGTTCAATATCCGGATCATGAGAGGCAAGCAGAAAGTCGGCCAGGTGAGGCGATTCTTTTGCCACGCGTTGAGCCAGTTCCCTCATATAGGCTCTTTCCCGCAGGTACATAGACTCCTTGTTGTTTTTCATTGGCTTTCTCTTTTTATATTAATGTACCGATGAATAATTCATCGGCATGTTATGCGTAAAGTTTATATAAAATCAGTATCTTGTCAGCGTTGGGGAATTATTGTACGGGATTATTAATTATCATGTTTAATGAAATTCAATTTTCTTATGATTTGGGAAAAGTCTTACCAGCGATATCCGTCATGGTTGAGAGGGCACTGAGGCAGGTGTGTTTTTTTGCATTTTGCAAAAATGAATTGTTTGCTGACTTTTGGTCCGGCTTTCTTCACGCTGCTCCGATGTTTTATGACACGGAAAGGACACGATGAAAAAGCCGGGTTTACTGCTCCTGATGGGGTGGATGGTGTCACTGTCCGCCGGTGCCAAAACGGTGATCTATACCGATAGTCAGCACCCGCCGGTGAATCTGACGCCGGATAACAGAGTTGTCTGGCTGGATGCGCCTGAACAACTTCAGCAGCAATACTTTGCTCAGCTTTCCGTTGATCCACGGCAGGCGATGGGACAAGCACAAACGATGCTGCAATCGTCACAGTGGCGTGAGCAGGAACGACAACTTATCAAAGCATGGCGAAATGTCATTCGGGGCAGAGCGCTGGGCATACATAAATACCCGGCGGTGGTGTTTGATGAGCGTGACGTGGTGTATGGCACGGCAGATATCGCCAAAGCGACTGCGCTCAGGGAGCAGAATCAACCATGAATACGCCACGCTTTATTTTTCCTGGGGTTATCACACTGGTAGCGGCATTTGCTCCCGTCACACAAGCCTCCATCAATACCGCTCAAATCGTGGCAAGCAGCTTTTCACCTCCCTGCATTCAGTGGCGGATCAGTGGACTTTGTTACTGGCTGTTTTGTTCCTGGCATGGCTGCACGGTGAAAACCTCGGTCAAAGTCACGCATTTTATTCCCGAAGCGGTGGTCTCCACGTATCAGGCCTCCGGGGGTAACCCGTGGTCAGAAATGGCGCAGGTCAGTCAGTTAGACACGGATTAACAGGTCGTTTCTGTACCGGAACACAATATTACACACTAAGGAAATAATAATATGTCGGATAACGAGGAAAAAATGGGCTGGGATGAGTTGCTGGATGAGTATTTTTTCTCACACATGTTACGACCGGCAACCGAGTGGAGCTACCGTAAGGTGGTGCGGGTATTTATCAACTTTATGGGAGAAACTGTGCTGCCGGCACAGGTGAACCACAGGGATATACTATGCTGGCGGCGCCACCTGCTGAATGAAAAGAAGCAGTCGTGCCATACCTGGAATAATAAGGTCACTCATTTGCGTACCATCTTTAATTTTGGAATAGAGCAAAAGTTATTAACTCAGACCAAAAACCCTTTTCTTGACACTGCGGTCAAGAAAGGCAAGAAAACGAAAAAAGTGTTGAGTAAATCCCAGATAATCCGTCTCTACCTGCGGATGGGGCAGCATGAAGACGAGGAGAAAACCAAGGTAACCCTACAGGGAAGGCATTGTGCGCTGTATCCTGCCTGGTACTGGTTAACGGTACTGGATACATTCCGGTTAACGGGCATGCGCCAGAACCAGCTGTTGCACCTGAGGCTGCGGGATATCAATCTGGAAAATAACTCCATTGAATTGCGACTTCAGGGCAGTAAAAACCATTGTGAATGGCGGGTTCCCATCATTCCGCAATTAAGGGTAAGGCTTAAACAATTGGTAGAACGTGCTAAAGCCTGTGGCATCGGTAATGCAGAACCCATTTTTGACTTAACACGACTGAATTTTCGCTATAACGGCCTGATGACCAGCTACGAATACGACATTAACAGGGAAAAACAACACATACGCTCTTTTTTCCGCCGTCTTTCCCGGGAATGTGATTTCGCGATTTCACCGCATCGTTTCCGTCACACGCTGGCCTCAGAGCTGATGAAAGCACCGGATCGTAATTTACAGATGGTGAAAAACTTGCTGGGACATCGCAGTGTGGTGACAACGATGGAATATATTGATATCGATATGGAAATAGCCGGTAAAACATTGGCGCAAGAACTGGCTCTCTATCTGGATCTTTCCGTATAGCCGATATAAAAGTCATGGAAAAAAATCAGGGCGGATTTCAGTTTGGAAAGGAGGTGGTGTGAACTGCCCTGTATCAACATTGATGGGATGGAAAAAAGTGTGAATACCTGATCCCGCATCCAGTAAGTCTTCACCTTACTTGACATCAGAATCAATTACTGAAATCATTATTTAGATCGAGAAAAAGGGTACTTGCTGAAGCGAGTACCCTGATATCTTGAGTTACTGGCAATTTATCGCCATAATAATGCAAGCTTTTAAAAATAACCGTTGCTTACATTTTCAGTTTTATGGTTCTGCCCTAACTGACTGCTTGTTAAGTAATTTTCTTATCAACAAGCGAGTTCTAAAATTTGGTGCCGGACTCGGAATCGAAAATCATTGTAACTTGTTGAATATACAAAGTCTATAACCTTACTTTCCTTTTATGCCCCTTTTAATGCCCCCAAATTTATTTGCTTACTTTAACTTACCTATCTATCTAATTTTATTTGTTTTTATTACTTATTGTATGCTTTTTCATCATTTTAAAGCAAAAAAGCCGTGAGGGTTAAAAATGGT
>NZ_JAQRFO010000074.1:0-10887 GCF_028598775.1 Xenorhabdus aichiensis | reverse complement strand
GTTAGCTAAAAGCGGGATTTCCCGTCTTTAACCTCTGCATGGTGCCGGCATCCTTCCGTTTCAAACGGAGGCAGTGAAAATTAACTGTAGGGATTCCTTCAGTTTAAGGAGCCTCCAATTTGAGAGGCTACCTTCTTTAAGAGGGTAGGTTAAAAACAGCTCTGTACGTTTAACGTACCAACCTGTAGTCGAGGTCCTCAGTTTGGCTCAGTTCCAATCGGACAAATTTTTGGCTGATCGCGCCAATTGGGATTTGAAAGCCCATTTAAGTGAGAATGCCCACTTTGGTTTTATACTCACGGGTGAGGGTGTGAGAAATTTTTCGCATACCTTGTGCTTTCGTGTGTTGGGTACGTGATAACCCGGCGCAAAGGAATATCGATATCTTCTGCAAGCTAAAGTGAGGACCTCGGATAAATCAATGAGTTAATCAACTAGGGTCAAAATCGCCACGGTTGCTGCAAGATGTGATATCCCATCAATGTAATCAGCAAACTAGTGGGTAGGTTGGTTGACGAAATGACTGCATTTGGTAAATTTGGTTGACGCTGTTTTGTCAACCGAAGTTCGATCAAAGTGATTTCAGGTAGTCGAGGTGGAATCGTCTTTTTTCTGCTGCATCAGTCTATTAAACTTATCATGCAGTGATTGTGGGTACAGTTCTGTGTATACCTGCCACAATACATTGAGAGATCGGTGACCTGTAACTTGAGCAACTTCTTCAATAGAGAAGCCAGCCTCAAATAAACGACTTGCTCCCTCTCTGCGTAGGTCGTGATAACGGAGGTCTTCAATGCCTAGTTCGGTGCATGCCTTGTGAAATCCCCGAGATATACTTATGGTATTGTAGGGAAATATAAGTCCATCATCAGATTTGGGCTGCCTTTGAACAATATCCCATGCCTCCCCTAGTAAAGGGACAAACATGTGATTACCTGCCTTTTTTCTGGGGTCTTTTCTGTCTCTTACGAGTACAGCTCTTTGTTTTTCGTCTATATCATTCCATCTGATTTTACATACCTCCCCAATGCGCATGCAGGAAAGTATTGAAAAATTCAATATATCCTCGTAAGGGATATTGCTTGTCCAGTGACTACCTCGTCTTCGTAGCACTTCCATTAATCTATCTAACTCCTCGCGTTCTGGTCTTCTGCTGCGTCGTTGGCTTTTACTGATTAACCCCATTTGGGTTAAAACTGAACGGGCTTCATGTGCAGGATTTGAGGTGTAATCTACATCATAGACAGGCTTGGCGGATTTCAGGACGGTTGATAAATAGATGACATCATGATTGATGGCGGCAGGAGTAATACCTTTGGAATATCGTTGCTTGCAATGTTCAATAATATGACTAATAGAAAGTTCAGTGAGTGCAAGTTTTGCGAGGTCGCTTTTTGATAATGAGTTCAATACGGACTTTTTGCTTTTCCCTGCTTTTTTTCCTAAATTTGGGTCATTGATATATTTGCATAACAAGTCACCTACGGTTAAATCTTCGGTGTCATTCTGCATAGGAACCCCGTTCTGTTCCAATTCAGCCACTCGCATAGCACCCCATGTTTTAGCGTGGGACTGTTTTCCGAATGTACGGTTCTCTCTATAGATATATTTACCACCAGACTTGACACCAACAGTGCAACGATAGCGGATAGTACCGTCTGCGCGGGGGCGTTTTTCAATGCTATAGTAAGCCATGTGTGATGTTCTCCAGTTCAAATTTTCACGATTTAATGGGGTGCTGTTAGGGGTGCTGACAATTCAAAAATAACCTAAAATTACCTGAAATGCACGAAAATCAGCAAAAATAGAAATACAAGTAATTCAGAATAATAGCAAGGTACAATGGGGTTTAGCGTATTATATGAGAAATATTTCTTTATAGTTATTCTATCGATGATAGAACACCGCAAGTGTGAAGCCAACGATAAGGTGTGCGACTATGGGTAGACAGAAAACAGTGATTAAATCTCGTCGTGAAGTCAGGAGAATGTTAAAAAAAGACCTGCGCCAGTCGCGTTATCGCAATGATGATAATGTCACCTCACTGGTGCCGATTGGCGGAGTGGAGGCTATTGGAATGGCGCGTGAGAACAGGGATACTTCTGAAATTCGTCCACGTAATGAAATGCAGCATCGCTATATGCGGGCAATTAATAATAAGCAGTTAGTTATTGCCAATGGTGCAGCGGGTTGCGGTAAAACGTTTATCAGTACCGTTATGGCGGCTGATGCGTTAATCAATAAAGAGATTGATAAAATCATTGTAACGCGTCCGGTATTGCAGGCAGAAGAAGATCTCGGTTTTCTGCCGGGTGACATGGCTGAAAAGTTTGCACCTTATTTTCGTCCGGTTTATGACATTTTATTAAAACGGATGGGTGCTTCGTTTTTACAATATTGTCTGCGCCCTGAAATAGGGAAAGTAGAGATAGCCCCTTTTGCTTACATGCGTGGCAGAACATTTGAAAATGCGTTTGTGATCCTTGATGAAGCGCAGAATGTGACAGTCAATCAAATGAAAATGTTTTTAACCCGGCTGGGAGAAAATGTTACCGTCATTGTTAATGGTGATGTGAGCCAGTGTGACTTGCCGGAGAGCACTACATCCGGGCTGATAGATGCACTGGAGCGATTTTCTGATGATGAAGCGATTAGTGTGATTCATTTTTCTCAGGAAGACTGTGTTCGTTCCCGATTGTGTCAGAAAGCCTTGCTGGCTTATTGTTGATAATAAAAGGCTTCATATATTGATTTTTGATAAAAGCCAAAATCAATAATGAAGCCTAATAGTCGTTTTTATTTTTTTATATTATGCTGCTCATCTTGCAGCGGGAATTGAAATTCAATTTCGGTGCCGCCTTGTTTGCGTTTTTTGATCTTCATTTGCCCTGAAATGAGAGTGACCCGTTCCCGCATAATAGCAAGACCAAACTGAGCCTTAATCTGCTCTTGATGGATGCTGCGGCCATTATCACTGATAACCGTGATAATCTTTTTGCCTATCGGGTAGATGCGAATGCTGATCCAACTCGCGTCAGCATGTTTATAACAGTTATTTAAGGCCTCACGGATAATTTGCGCCAAATGACGGCGGTGGCCGATGGGAATAATCTGGTGAGTAAGCCGATAATGAAATTCAATCTGAAATCCCAGCCGATGATTGAATTCTTTTATCAGGGATTGCAGGGATTCATACAGGTCATAATGGTTTTTTTCTGCCCGCAGTGTGGCCAGCATTTCCCTTAATTGCTGACTGGCTAAAGTTAATTCCTCTTTTATGATCCGCAAGGCGATTAAAGCCTGTCGGGAGAATTTATCGTGGCGCACATGCAGGCTGTTAATCTGAATTTTCAGAAACAGAAATGATTGTGCCACTGTGTCATGTAATTCTCTGGAAATATTTTCCCGTTCATTGATCAGCCCCTGCTGAATTTGCTGATGCACGGTATTTTTCAGGGACAGGTGTTTTGCCAGCACATCAGTAACAGACTGGATCAGATCCCGTTCATAAGAAGACAGAATCTGAGTTTGATTAATCTTGATTTGAATTATGCCGTGAAAAGTATGCCTGTCATATAAATCCCATTTTTGTATCCGTGGAAGATTGACGTCAAAGGGGCTACGGGGATATTCAAAATGATATTTACGCGGTGGATGATAAAGCGTGATCCTGACTTCGCCAAAGGGGATGAATTGGTTAAGTCTAAAAAATACCCCATGAAAATTATCAGAGAGTGAAGTATTAAGATTGAGTTGAGAATGGACGGAGATAAGAAAACGCAGGTATTGCTTATCCCGTTTCAAGACAGTTATCTTTCTCTGTTTTATTTTACAAAATGATGCCACCTGGAGCGAAATCATATCGGCTTTATACAGCAAGCTTAAAAGGCACAGGATACTCAGGATATCAAAGATGGCCCACAGCTTTCCGGGCAAAGTGAGCGGGGTATTCAAACCAAGAAATAGCAGCACAGACAAATTGATGGTGATGGCTGTGCCACATAACCAGCCTGTTGCTGCTATTGGACTGTCAGAGAAAGTTTTCATCAGTTAAACAATCCTTCCGTTTTCCTGATCAAAACCTTAGCTCAATTAATTAAAAGAGGTTAATTATCACTTAACTTTCATTCCCGCTGTTGTCATTAAGACACGAAATAGCGAAGAGACAGCGTAAAGTGCCAGTACACTGCCAAGCCAGATGGTGACCAGCCAACCCAGCCGTTTCCAGAGGGAAGGGCGGGGAGAATCGGACTCAGTGATAACCTTGTTCATGGGTGATTTTTCCTCGGAAGACATAATAACTCCAAAAGGTGTAGACCAGTATGATTGGGATGATGAACAGGGCACCGACCAGCATAAAGCCCAGTGATTGCGGTGGGGCGGCCGCTTCTTGATAACCAATCAACGGCGGGATGATATTTGGCCAGATACTGATCCCTAATCCACTTAACCCCATGAATATCAGCAGTAATGCAGCCAGAAATGGGGTGTAATGGCTGGTGTTCTCGTTAGCTTGCAGGAGTTTCCAGCTTGACCCTATAACGAGTAGCGGTACAGGGATAAAGAACAACAGATTAGGCAGGCTGAACCAGCGTTCGGCAATGGCCTGATGCGCGATGGGGGTCCAGAGGCTGATAATGTTGATGACGGCCAGCATCAGCAGCGTCAGCGGGCGCAGAATGCGATACATCTGCTGTTGCAGGTGGCCTTCGGTTTTCATCACCAGCCAGCCACATCCCAGCAACGCATAAGCGACAACCAGACCAAAGCCGCAGAATAGCGGGAATGGGGCAAACCAATCGAAAGCCCCTCCAATATAGGTGCGGTTCTCGACCGGAAAGCCTTCAATCACCGCGCCAACCACCATTCCTTGCGTAAAAGTGGCGATGATTGAACCAGAAATAAATGCTTTGTCCCAGATGTGCTGGTGTTCTGGCGCGGCTTTAAAACGAAACTCAAACGCGACACCCCGGAATATCAGTCCTAAGAGCATGATAGTCAGCGGGATTGCCAGTGCATCCAAGATCACCGCATACGCTAAAGGAAAAGCACCGAACAGCGCTGCACCGCCCAGCACCAGCCAAGTTTCATTGCCATCCCAGACCGGCGCTACGGAATTCATCATTAAATCGCGGTCTGACTGCCCCTTCATCATGGGATACAAAATGCCGATGCCGAGGTCAAAACCGTCCATCACGATGTACATCATGGTACTGAATATAATGATCAGAAACCAAATCAGGGGAAGATCAATGCCCATTTGTTAACTCCTTGTTGGGGCCTTTGCGGATCAGTTTCATCATATAGGCGTAACCAACACCAAAGACGGCAGCATAAACGACGAAGAAAATAAGCAGGCTGATGCTCATGTGGATCTCGCCATGTGCCGATACCGCATCTTTGGTACGCATTAAGCCATATACAACCCACGGCTGGCGGCCAATCTCCGTGGTAAACCAACCGGCCAGAATGGCGATAAGACCCGAAGGTGCCATCAGGAATATAAACCGGAGAAACGTTCTGTTTTCATATAACCGTTTTTTATAGCGCAGTAACAATCCCCAAACGCCCGCCACAATCATCAATATTCCCAGCCCAACCATGACACGAAATGACCAGAACACCATAAAAACATTGGGGCGATCTTCGGGTGCAAATTCTTTCAATGCCGGAACCTGTTTATCCGTACTGTGTGTCAGGATCAGGCTGGCAAGATAAGGAATTTTGACGGCATAGCGCGTTTCTTCTGCTTCCTGATTTGGAATGCCGAAGAGGATCAGCGGAGTGGCTTCGCCGGGACGGTTTTCCCAATGCCCCTCCATTGCGGCAACTTTGGCTGGCTGATATTTCAGGGTATTCAAGCCATGAAAATCACCAATGATGGCCTGCAACGGGGCGATAATCAGAATCAGCCACATTGCCATTGACAGCATTTTCTTCATGGCGGAGGAATCATTGCCTTTCAGCAGGTGCCACGCAGCGGAGGCTGCAATAAAGAACGCTGATGCGAGAAACGCAGCGGTTCCCATATGCAGCAGACGATAAGGAAAGGAGGGATTGAAAATCACGGCAAACCAGTCAACAGGAACGATTTGATTATTGATGATTTCATGGCCCTGCGGTGTCTGCATCCAACTGTTGGAGGCCAAGATCCAGAATGTGGAGATAATTGTACCGAGGGCAACCATGCAAGTGGCGAAAAAATGCAGCCTTTCGCCAACTCGACTCCAGCCAAACAGCATGACGCCAAGAAATCCTGCTTCAAGGAAAAACGCGGTCAACACTTCATAGACTAGCAACGGGCCCGTAATACTGCCGGCAAATTCGGAGAAAAAACTCCAGTTGGTGCCGAATTGATAGGCCATCACTAAACCAGAAACTACTCCCATACCGAAATTAACTGCAAAAATTTTCGACCAGAAGTGGTATAACGTTTTGTAGTCTGCATTACGTGTCTTTAGCCATAGCCCTTCCAATAAGGCTAGAAAACTAGCCAGGCCTATCGTAATGGCAGGAAAAATAATGTGAAAAGAAATCGTGAAGGCAAACTGTATCCTTGCGAGTTCAAGGGCACTTAACCCAAACATAGTGACCTCTTATTTTAGTTGAATCATATGGGGCGATGAAGTTAGAAGGTGCGGATAAGTAAAACACAGGAATTTAGGGTATAATAGTGACAATTATCTGTTTATTACCTATAACAGTTTTACCGAAGGTCAGGCGATATGACACGTTACGAACAGTTGGCTGGGGCTATCCGCCAGCAAATAGAGGATGATATTTGGCAGGTGGGCGACAAATTGCCATCACTGCGGGAATCGGTGAAATCATCAGGATTAAGCTTGATGACGGTGCTGCAAGCCTATCAGTTGCTGGAAAGTCAAGGCTGGATCGTGGCCCGCCCGCAATCTGGCTATTATGTGGCCGCTCGGTTAACGCAATTTGCGGCGGCGAAAGGCGGAAAAGGCCTGCATTTAAGTGAGAGTGTAGAGATCAGCGCCTCTATTTTTGATGTGTTGCAGGCATGCAAAGACCCCAAAATCGTGCCTTTTGGCTCGGCATTTCCCGATCCTTCTCTACTGAATGAGCCAAAGTTATCCAAAATACTGGCCTCAGTTGCCCGTCGCTTTGTTCCTCACAGTTCGTTGGAGAGTTTGCCGCCTGGCAATGAGAAATTGCGGCGGAATATTTCCCGTCGTTATGCCGCCCACGGCATTCACGTTTCTCCTGATGAGATCGTGATCACTGCGGGGGCAATGGAATCATTAAGTTTTAGCTTACAATCCGTGACCTCACCGGGAGATTGGGTGGTGATTGAATCGCCCGCTTTTTATGGTGCGTTGCAGGCCATAGAACGCCTGCGCCTGAAAGCTATCGCGATTAAAACCGATCCGCGGACAGGCATTGATTTAGATGCACTGGAAGAGATCGTGCAGAAATACCCGATAAAGGCGTGCTGGTTGATGTCTCGTTTCCAAAATCCATTGTGCAACACGATGCCATCCGAAAATAAACAGCGGCTGGTGGCGATTTTGAATAGCAGTCATATTGCCCTGATCGAAGATGATGTTTATGGCGAGCTGTATTTCGATCAAGAACCGCCGATGCCAATCAAAGCATGGGATAAAGAAAATAATTTCATGCACTGTTCATCATTTTCAAAATGCCTTGCCCCCGGATACCGCGTGGGCTGGGTTGCAGCAGGAAAGCACGCAGGGAAAATTCAGCAATTGCAGATGATGAGCACGGTTTCAGCCAGCGCACCAACACAATTGGCGGTTGCGGAATATCTGGCTCACGGGGGATATGATAACCATCTGCGACGGTTGCGGCGTCAGTTGGAACAGCGGCAAAGTCAGGTTTTACGGGCGATCAGTGAATATTTTCCTGATTCGGTGAAAGTGAACAGCGCACGTGGCGGTTATTTCCTGTGGCTGGAGTTTGAACCGCCTTTCAATGCTAACCGGCTGTATCGACTGGCGCTGGCCAAAGGGATCAGTATTGCTCCGGGCAGCATGTTTTCTACCAGTTCTCAGTTTGATCACGCCTTTCGCTTGAACACGTCATTTGCATGGAATGATGTGCAGGCTTCAGCAATGAAAACTTTGGCAGACTTGTGTCATACGCTATTAAGGGAATGCGGGTAATCAATCACATTTCAATTATCTCTATGTTGTCGTAGGCAGAATTATTTGCGAATGTTGGAGTTAACAATTCGACGTTAACCGTCTTCTGGAAGTACACACAGGGCTTAAGAGTGGTGAGGAGGTGGCATGAAAATGAAATATTTCGATTATGCAACGTTACCAAGAACGCAATGGTCAGGCGGGACAGGCGAAACAAGGGATATTGTTTGTTGGCCAGTTTCTGATGATTTCGCTTGGCGGGCCTGTTTCACGTCAATTTATGAAAGTGAAATATTGGGGCAGTTTCCTGATATTGACCGCTCCATTGTCTTATTGAAGGGAAAGGGGATCAGATTGACCAGTCCGGGTTTTCTTGAGCACGAACTGGTGAAAAAAATGACACCCTTCCATTTTTCTGGCGATATTCGCGGGCATGCTGAATTGTTGGATGGCTCTGTCCAGTGTTTCAATATCATGACGCGTCGCTCTTGCTGGGCTTCCGAAATTTCGGTGATATCCCATGAGCATCTTTTACCGACGTCTCACAGTGGTGTGCTTTATGTTTTAAAAGGCCGCTGGGAAATGACGGGCGCAGATTGTGTTCAGCTTGCTTTCGGTCAAGGAGCCTGGTGGCTGCCAGATATACGGGAAGGTTCAATTAAACCGCTGGTGACGGATAGCCAGTTATTGTGGGTTGATTTACGCCTGATTGGGTGATTATTGAAATACTTACCGGATGCGGCTTGGTGTAATGTCAGGCCGCTACTTGAAAGATGAATGGGGATATAGGCTAAATATGAGTGACGGTTTAACAAGAGTTCAAGTTAAGTAGATTATAGTGATCATCAGTCAAGCAGAAGAAGATGACTCCATACTTAGTTATACCACTGTAG
Organism: Xenorhabdus aichiensis; assembly: GCF_028598775.1. NCBI lineage: Bacteria > Pseudomonadati > Pseudomonadota > Gammaproteobacteria > Enterobacterales > Morganellaceae > Xenorhabdus > Xenorhabdus aichiensis. The sequence goes on along the minus strand of NZ_JAQRFO010000074.1, from coordinate 1,868 downwards.
ATAGGTATTTTTTCTGAGCTCTATGATGAAGAGAAAATATATAAACTTGGTATATTCTAATGGGCTATGTTCTGTTAAGAAAGAAAAATACGGCTGTAGTACTAAGTCTAATACTTGTTGGATATGAATTTTTATAGTTCTACCTGTAATTATTGCTTTTAAAAACTCAATTGAAAAATGGATTTTATAAAAGATGGAGGTGTTTGGGTTTTAGTTAAATGTAAATATATACTTTTGATAACTATTCTAATGTGAAATTAAAAGTATTTCAATGTCATATATTAAATGAATCATCTTATTAGTTTTATGTAATTTTAATTGACATATGGTGTTTTTTATATTAATTGGTTAATAGTCCATGAGAAATAAATCTTCATCTTTATTATTTGTCATTTTAATGGCTTTTCTTTCTATGGGAGGGTTGATTTCATCGGATATATTTCTACCCGTTTTGAGTAAAATGGGAGGATATTATCATGTTAGTGAATCTAGTGTACAAAGTGCGATAGCCATATTTTTATTTGGCATAGCTTTTTCTCAACTTATTTATGGTCCATTAAGTGATTGTTTAGGAAGAAAAAAGATTCTGATTTTTGGAATTATCATATGGCTGATTTCAACTATCGGTATTTTTTACAGTACACATATCAGTGAATTGCTATTATTGCGTCTATTTCAGGGAGTGGGAGCCTGTGCTGGTATTACATTAAGTCGTGCCATTATTAATGATTTGATGGGGAAAGAAGAGGCCGCTCATTTGTATCTAATTATTTTCCCTTTTGTGGGAATGTCACCAGCTGTGGCACCAATGATCGGTGGTGTGTTAAGTGAGTATTATGGCTGGAAATCTTGTTTCTTATTTCTTACCTTATTTATAACAGCCACGCTTATGCTGTGTTTACTAGTGCTGAAAGAATCACTACCCGTAGAAAAGCGTCAGAAATTGAATGTTAAAAGTGTGTTGGTCAGTATATACCAAGCGCTAGGAAATAAAGAGTTTCTTTACTATGCGGCAATCCCTTGCTTCGCTTATACAGCATATTTTTCCTATTTGATCGAATCACCATTTATTCTTACAACGATGGGATTACCAGAAAAATATGTTGGTTACACCTATATCATGCTCTCACTGAGTTATGTATTGGGTAATCTTACTGCTAAGAAATTAAGTCGCCAGCAGGGCATGGAAAAAACTATTTCGCATGGTTATATCATCTTTACTCTTGGAGGTATTGCTTTCACTGTACAAATGTTTTTGAGTTCCTGTCCATTATTAACGTCTGTGTTAACAATATCAGTATTGACTTTTGGTAATGGTTTTTTGCTGCCACTTGGTACGGCATCAGCAATTGCCGCTCATACACAATCAGCCGGGACAGCTTCCGGGGTGATGGGAACATTGCAATTAGGCAGCGCAGGAATGACGTCACTGTTTATTGGTTATATATCTCACCATGACCCTATGAAAGTGGCAATGATCATCACAGTTGTTGTTCTCATCGGTAGCGTTATTTATTTAATGGGTGATAGGGGCGGTAAAAAATAAACAAAGCAACAATAGAAACTAAGCAGGAATGAAAAATGGTTAATAATATAGATGTAACACTGCGTGATGGCGGATATCTGAATAATTTTAATTTTACAACAGAATACGCGATAAATCATGTTGAAACATTGACCAAAAGTGGAATGGAATGGTTCGAAATTGGTTATCGTAATGGTTCTTTTAAACCTATTTCTAATATTGGCCTAACAGGTATGTCGCCAGACAGTTATATCTGGGATATTCACCGAGCAGTGCCTGAGGCAAAATTGGTAGTCATTGCCCACCCGCACAATATCAATACCGATGATATCCATGCGATGAA
>NZ_JAQRFO010000073.1:0-10990 GCF_028598775.1 Xenorhabdus aichiensis | reverse complement strand
GCTACTTTCACGATATAAGTTTTCATGGCGAGCTACCTGAGAAAAATAGGCTTAATTGCTCATTCTATTGCCGACTGAACAGAGTGCCCCACACTTTTTTATACTCTCCAGTAATACAAATTTAAAATTTTTTACTAATATTAACCAATGAGTATGTTAAAGCGGTATGAAAATAATGATAGTTATCCGTTGATATAAATTTTTCTGAGGTGTTTATCTATGCCATCATTTGCGAAAAAAATCATTGGGATTTTTATTTTCATTTATGCCTTGCTGATACCTTCTACAATAACGAGCGCTTTAGCCAAAGGTGATATAAGACATGAGACATCGCACCCATATTCAAAAGAAACTCAGGATACCCCAGAATTTGATGCGCAGAATTTTATTGTCAATAATCTCCAAACCATGAGTCAGGTATTATCTTCTTCTCCTTCAGAACTTAAGACGCAAGCAACTTCTTATGCGTTGGGTAAACTTAACAGCACCCTATTATCAGAAACACAAAAATGGTTATCACAGTTTGGTACAGTAAGCATTAATTTTGGCTTAGACAGGGACTGGAAACTGAAAAACCACTCACTTGATTTCTTATTGCCATTGTATGATAACAAAGCCGATTGGCTGTTCTTTTCCCAATTAGGTTATCGCAATAAAGACAGTAGAAATACGATGAATATCGGCTTAGGCGGGCGTTATTTTTATCGGAATTGGATGTATGGGCTGAATACATTTTATGACTATGATATTACCGGTAAAAACAGGCGTATAGGCTTGGGAAGTGAAATATGGGGAGATTATATTAAACTCTCAGCCAATGCTTATCACCGCTTAAGTGACTGGCAAAACTCACGTAATTTCGATTATTACTACGAGCGCCCTGCTAATGGCTATGATATTAATAGCGAGTTTTACCTGCCTTTCTACCCTAATCTGGGTGCCAAATTAAGTTATGAAAAATATTTTGGTGATAGTGTCACTTTATTTAATCGTGATACCAAACAGAAAAATCCGAGTCTGGCAAAAATTGGTTTGACCTATACTCCAATTCCGCTTTTTACAATAGGAGTGGATTACAAACAGGGGGAGAGCGGTCGTACTGAAACCCAATTTTTAGCGAATCTGAATTATAGATTTGGTACACCAATCAGCACTCAACTAGATCATAATAATGTCGCTTCAATGCGGACATTAGCAGGCAGCCGCTATGATTTGGTAGAGCGAAATAATAATATTGTTTTGGAACATAAAAAAATAGAGGAAATAGAACTACTCGCCGTCGAACCAATTCTTGGCTATGGGCATCAGGAAATAAAGATCAGCATTCCCGTCCGATCTCACAAAAATATTAAACAGACTAGTTGGAAAGTGGCGGATAAGGCATTTGAGCAATATAACGGAAAATTTTCTTCTGATTCAGGAAAAGACATTACGGTTACACTTCCTAGCTATCAAGAAGCTCATAAACAGGATTACATCCTCGATATATCCATCACAGATAATCAGGAAAGAATTAAAAATACACATATGCCAATAAAAGTTTTACCTTTTTTGATTGATGGAAAAGTAAAAGTTATTCCACCTAAATCTCCAGAATCAACAGGTGAGGAAAAAAATGGCTATAAATTTACTGATCTAGCTATTACTTATCAAGGTGTGATTAAAGGAAAAATTGTTAAAAATGGCAAAATTGATAATGTGCGCTGGATAGTGGAATCCTCTTTAGGTGATGAATCTGAATTAAGTTTTGCATGGAATAATAAACCAGCTCAAACAAATGAAAAAGGTGAATTAATCGATGAAAACGGGAAACTAATATCTAACATTTTAGTCAGTAAAAACAAAAACCAGCATGATAAAGTCAAAGTGTATATACAGTTGGATGGTGCGCCAAAACAAGAAATAGGTGAAGTGAATTTTGATCCTGTTAAGCCCGCACCAGATAAATCTGAAAAAATTGAGGTGAATTGCCAGGCTCAGGGTGAAACTCCGGTATTAGTGAACGAATCCTATATATGTACGGCAATAGTAACGGGTGCTAAAGGTAAAGATGACTATATCATAGGAAAAAAAGTCAATTGGGAAGTGGAAGGACACAATAAACTTCAACCGGTACCTGTTATCGAGCAAACTAATGCCGATGGGGAAGCAACGGCAACCTTAACTAGCTCTACTGAGCTTTCAGGTCTTGTAGTTATAGCCTCTGTTGATGGTCAACCGGCTAATGAACTGCTTGGCAAATCAAATAAAATTAATTTTAGTTGGCCAGAAATCACCCTAGATCCGCTGTCGAAAAGTACAATTGATGGGGATGGGGTGGAACACTATACCGTGAGAGCAACCGTCTTGCGCAAAAAAGGCGGTAAAGTATATACGGGGAATACAGAGAATAAAGAGAAGGACATTAAGTTCGTATGGATGAATCTGAAACTTGAAAATGGTAATAATGCCTCCGGCGTGACTTCCAAACCATCACCGGGTATTCCCCAATCTGTAGATTCCAAGGGTAAATTGGAAGCTCATATTAGCGGCAATCAAGCTAATAATGAACAGGTTAAAGCGTGTATTAATATTGAAGGTAGAGATTCTGCCTCAGATATATGTTCTGAGCTGATGAATTTTGTGCAGGATTTTAAGATTGGCAGTATTGAAGTGATTAATTTTAATCCGGCCAGCCCATTATTGGGCAATGGTAATTCAAAATATCAATATAGAGCAAAGATTGTTGATTATAAAGATAATACCAAAATAATAGCGGGTAGAAAATTCGAACCTAAAGATATTAGTTGGACGCACGATCATAACAAAATAGAATCAGAAAAACTTCCTTCTCCTGAACTTTATTCACCAACAAATAAGGATGTGTATACAACGGATGATAAAGGATATTTATATGCGACGTTAAAAAGTTCGGTCGGAATTAAAAACGTTAATATGACATTAAAAGTTTCCGGAGCGAAGAATACTAATGAGGAGTTTACGACAACGACAGGAGTTGAATTCACTCCGATAGCCAAAACAGCGCTATTATATGTTTATAATGAAAATAATAAAAAAGTATATAAATATTTTGATAACAAAGACAACTTGAATCGTCCAAGTAATGTGTTTAAATCTTTACGAGGGGAGTTAAGAGCACCTAAAAACCCTAAATCTTTTCATGACGATCCAGACGTTTCTGAAATTATTTATAGTCTGAAATTTAATGAGGCCGAGGCTCCATATGGAGGTGCTACATTAACTTTTGGTGACAAAGATCACGGCCCAATTCAATTTAGAGCTATGGGGATTGTAGAAATATATTCAAACGTAACAATGCAAAGTGGCGAAATTCAATTATATAAATATAAAATAGATATTAAGAGTGTTTCATCAGCTAATAATCAAAAAGGCTACGTAAGTGTAAATGAGAGTAATATTGATTGTGGGGTTAACACAATGGGAGGAATACAAGGTTTATATTCAGATAAGGAAGCATCTGATCCTACTAATCCTTACTCTATACATAATGAATGGGGAGAAACTGAACGGAGAGAAAAGTACAGTTTATACGATTGGGGGCTATTCGAATATGTTACTGGCAGTGACGCTGAAAAAGCTACTATTATAGTAAAAAATACCAGTTCTGTTAGTAGTAAATCATTTAGGGTTTATGATTCTAAAAATAATACTTTCGATCAACAGTCAGAGGGAGTTATTTTTTGTTACCAGCACTTGTCAAACTCAGGGAAAAATTAAGACTACACCATTCAAACACCAAGTTACCATAAAACTATATGAAGCATTGTCTATCCCCATTTCACGGGGATAGATGCCTCACATCTTGAAGTTGGGTTAGTATAGAGATAAAAAGGGATAGTAAAAAAATAATAAACTATCGTGATAAAAAAAAGTTATCACCTGATAATTTTTTTTTGATTGGTTTTTTATTTTTTATGGTTATGCTGGGGATCAGAGTTGAAATGGTTACATAGCAGGCAATGTTAAAATTATTTTTTATAGTAAGTTTATTTTTAAAACTATTTCTGTAGTGAATTTTTTTTAATGTAATGTAGTTAATATAATCTATTAATCGTAATAATAATACGAGGTAATAAAATGGCAGCTATTACTAGTACGAAAATTTCACCACTGGCTAATGAATTAGAGGTGGGCCAGAAAGTGACATTTTCAGTAATATTAACATCGAATAAATCTATTGATAATAGCAAGTATATAATAGTAGAAAATGGCTACGTTCAAAATATAAAATTTGATAACCCCAAAGTTCCACTTGTATATAAAAATGAAAGTGGAAATTTTACCGCAACTGCCGAATTTAGTTTTACGGTGCTTGCTAAAATAGGAGGAGTAGGGGCGGATGTAAATAATAATGATTCTATTTCATTTACAATAAATACTGATGCGAAATCGGATGAAACTATATTTCCAAACATGCCGCACACGTACAATGGTAAAATTAAAGTTAAGCCAGTAAGTAGCAATACAATAGATATCACAATTAATAAAAATGCCGATTTAGTTATAGGTCAGAAAGTGAGTTTTTTTGTAGAATTAAACTCAGATAAACTTATTCTTCCAAACGGCATTATAACCATAAAAAAAATCAGTTCCAATATAAAGTTTGATCAAGATACTACTAAGCCTATTCAGCTTTATAGCAAAGTTGGTAATAAAGCATCTGCGCAGTTAAGTTTTACCGTACTTGATAATGTGTTAGGTGGACCACCTGTACATGATGGTGATGCTATTACATTTGTAATCCATACTGATGCGTCGACGGCTGAAGGTAATTTTGGTTCTGTTCCATTCAATGGCACAGCAAACGAAATTGATATGGATTCACTGGCGCTTTTTGTTGAGAACCCTTTTCTGCAAATGTCATCAGAAAGTGATCAACAAAATCCTACGGCAATATATACGTATTTAAAGAATAGAAATACACAGAAACCATTGGCGGGGACACCTATATTTATTACATCACAAAAGCATAATCAAATAGAAGAATTTAAATTTAAGGATGGAGATGGGAACACTCCTATAATTCTTGAGAAAGAAGGTAATACTAAAGGATTAATTATCGCTTCTAAAAATGATGGTTTAGTAAAGTTCTATCTCTATCCTCAAACAGCACTGGTAAGTGTTATTAATTTATGGAGCTATATTGTAAGTTATACGGCAGATATTAGACGTGAAGCTAAGCAGGTAATCTATGCAGTGAACTATATTAAGCCTACTTTTTTTGATTCTATAGGTATGCCTGATATTTCTGGTTATAGTACTGCTGGTATACGTGCAGATTCGACATTACCATATTTTCTGGCATCCGTTAGTGGTGATCCTAGAATATCAAAAGATGATACGGTTTTATTTTTTGTTAATAAATTAAACTCTAATAAACCTCCTCAATTTACTGGCTATACGGAGTTGATTAGTGATCCTCAAACACAGTTAGATCAGTATAGTATGAAACTTCCTTATACGATTTTTGAACAGTCTATACCATCGGAACTTTCTTATACTGTTGTTAAGCCAGATGGAGCAGCTTTATACTCTGACACATTACCAGTAACTTATTTAGGAGGAGCATCATATGTACCCGAACAAGGAGTTAAGAGAAGTTATGAGCTTTGCATAGTTCATCCCAGTACTGGTGTTGATCCTGATGTTTTTATACCAGCTGATAATGATATTGGTTATGAAAATATCAAGAAATATCCTAATCATAAGTATGATGGATTATTTATTGAAATAGTACGTTTTCAACCTAACGATACTGATCCAAAATTAAATCCAGTTCCATTAAATATAAAAGATATTACTCTGAATATGTATATTAACTCAGATAATAAAAATTTCACTAAATCTTATACCAAACCGATTAATTTTGCAGACATAAGCGGCCCTGGTAATAAAGACTCTATTTTCTTTAATATTCCGTATGATGATATTGTTAGTGTTAAGTGGAGAGGTAATATCAGTTTTGATTATCAGTTCTTTAAAGATGAGGTTATTCAGTATAGTGCTGTTTGGAATGGATATATTGGTACTGAACCACTTTCTGGCTCTGATTAATTGAAAGAGAAAGCATGCGTGATGTAATTTTATAAGGTGGTAAAAAATGGTATTTTTTTATAACGAATAACTGAAAGCAATAAAGTCCCTTACTCCTCATATATCGAGGGGTAAGGGCGAATTTGGAAATTAATTATATTTTTATTTTATATACAATATCAAATATTGAATTAACTCACTGTGGTAAGGAGATTTTTTCGATAGCATAGATAATTAAAAATATGAAACTTATAAGAGGAATAAACATATGTCTAATGTTATGACTTTTTCACAGCCAGAAACGGGAAATTTAATCATAGGGCAAACTTTTTTATTTACAGTAATATTATCCTCTGATGAGGCTATAGATAGCAGTTCAACAATTTCATTTTTTAATAATAAAAACATTTCTGTACCAATTGGAGATATTTCCGTAAATTTGGAAAGTGACAATAAAAAAGCCACGGCAACAGTGACGCTTACCGTAACTAATTCGATAGCAGAAAATGAGGAGATTCATTTTAGTGTAAAAACATCATTGAGTGGTGTTCAGCAAAAAAAAATGCAATATATTGCAAAAGAAGTTTATCCTGAATCATTGAGGTTAATCGTTGATAATGCTTTTTTATCAGTGCCAACATCATATGATCATTCTCAAATAGGTACTGTATCAACTAAAATACATACCATTATCAAAGATAAATATGGGAATCCATTATCAGGAATTCCCATATTTATAAAGAGTAGAGCATTTAATCAGCTAGAAGAAGTATACATTTATGCTAATGATGTAAGAAAGAAAATAAATATTAAAAACCTTTCTCTTTATTCTGGTTTTTCTATAAACTCAGGTGATAAAGGCCAGGTGGAATTTTATATTTCTCCGATTAAACCACTGGCATTAGTTATTGACTTGTCTTCAACTATAAGAATTCCATCCGATTTTGCTGTTTCTCATAGTACTGTTTTCATCATTTTTGATGATAAGAAATATAATCGACAAGAACCTGAAGCGGTTACTGCTATTGATGGTAATTTAACATCGAAAGGAGAAAGTAAATTTTGGCTAGATACAACACCATGTACAGCTTATGATGTTGATGATTTTTTATTATTCAATGTTAATGGTGAATACAAGTATTACGTCAGAGCATTTGATGTAAGTGAAGACAATCAATGCTTAATTAAATCACCTTACTTTATTCTTGAGAAAAATAAATTATCGCATCTTTCTTATATTGTAATAAGAGGGAATGGAGATATTATAGCTAAATCCTATCCTGTAGATGTTACTTACAGAGGAAGGCCAAATAAACCATGGACAGATGTTGATAGAATATATGAACCCTGTAAGGTTTACACTAGCTTTAATGACGTTATAGAGCAGGATGGTAGTATAAACAATCAAAAAATATCTAACCATGCAAAAAACCCAGGTGATGCTGGCTTGTTTGTTACAATAACAGGAACCAATGATAATAGTGATAATACTAAAGTAAAACTTGGATCAAAAGTTACTTTAAATTTATATATTAATTCTAGCAACAACACAGTCACACAACTTTTTAATTGCATAATGCCATATCATCGAGATAATGAAGGTGGAAAAACAGCGGTATTGAAATTTAATATACCTTATAAATTATTAAATGGTCATTTGGCATTTCCTTTCCATGACGGGGAGATCTATTTTGATTATCAGGTTGGTGATGATAATGATAGGGATGTAACGTATGGTGGTATTTGGTATGGTCATATCGTTACAGGTTAGAATAAAGTCATTAGGCATGTATGTATAATTTAAATTACATTAAAAGTATGTTTAAAATGGTGATGTATGAATATAAAAAATAACATCGTTTTATCTAAACCTGAATTCCCTCAAAGTGATTCGCATAACGTCATTAATATCATTGAAGTTAAAGCAATGGGAATTAAATATTTAGTAATGAAAGTGAATAAATATGATGGAGTAGAGCTATTAGATAGTATAGATGGTGAACTCTATCTAAAAAATAATTCAAAGGTTAAAATAAAAAGCATTACTTACTGTGTAACGCCAGATGTTTTAGATAACGACTATGATTATTATGCTGTGATTTTTAATGTAAGTGATTTTCATACATATGGATTATACGAAGCAGTATATACAGTGACAAATTCAAATGATAATAAATATATTTCACCAATTTCAAATGTTAATATTATAGAGGGTGCTTCTATGAATACTTCAGATAATGAAGTAACGTTTACTGATATTAAAAATCGTAAATTATATTTAAGTAGTATTTCTCGTGAAAGAGGAATACGGGTTCGTGCAAACTTTAAAGGTTTTACGGCTGGGAATACCATCACTATTACATTAAAGATTTTAGATGAAGAAAATAGCCCAATAAATACTTTGAAATCTGACAAAATATTGCTCCAAGATCAGATAAATCAAGGCTATGCTGATTATACAATAAGCACGGATGGGGATGGGGATGGGGATGGGGATGGAATGAATTTTGTAGAGGCTAAATCTATTGTGGATAGTTTTTATAATTCTGATATTAAGATAACATCCTCTTTATCTCAAATTTCTATTTATAACGATTTAGATAATGTTAATGTCAAAGTACAATTGACTCAAAATATTGGTACTAGTAGTGATTCTCCTGATATAAAACCTTTTTTAACAGCCGTAGTGTATACAGGATTAAATAGCAATCCAATTATTTCACAAGTATCGAATGCTTACTTTAGTGATGGTTCTAATAGAACCCCACTGGGGGAAATAAATAACAATGGAGTGGGATATCTGAATATTTATAGTAAAGATATTACTAAAAATAGTGTTCTAACTCTTAACTATCTAAATCCTGTTAATGCTTATAAAGTTTGTTTGAATTTTTCGGTTTGGTTATTATCCTCAAGTGAAGAAATTAAATATACTTATAGCTCTTATGGTGTTGCAGATGGAACGTGCCAATGTTTCCTTTTTATTGAACCGCTAATAACTGGAATTGAGACTATTAATGTGAAGTTTGATACGCCAGATATAATAATTGATGATGTCGTTAAGAATTCTATACCAATAAATAATCCTGTTGCTAATAAATTTTTAAGTTATAAATTAACTTCAAATAAAGCATTTAGGGCTAATTTTTCTATTAATGCCAGTGGTAGTGGTATTTCGATGGAACAAATTAATAACACTATCGTTTTTGTCGATCCGCTAACATTTGAGTAAAATAATATGGCTATTTCAGTAAACTTCACTCCATCATATGAAGTATTTCAAGATAGATCGGCGGTTAATATTCATATATTAGCTTATGAATATTCGGAGTCATTACCTGGATTAGAGGTTGTTTTTGAATGCTCAGTCGGTAGTTTTGTTGTTAATGGTGAAGATACAGGTAAAAAAAGACTTTCTGGCAAGATTGGCGGCACTGGAGAAACATCTGTCTTGGTTGTAGGTCCAATTACAGGTGGCAATGGTCAGCTGACTGTTTCCCTTAGGGAGAATAATAAGCAGATTGGCATATTACCTTACCATCTAATAACAACAGACTATCAGCTTAACTTTAATGTTACTGGTGACTATGCAATGGCAGATGGTAAGCAGAGTAATAAAGTTAATGCGATTCTGACGGGAATGGGAACCGGGCTTGACCTCAAAAACCGCCAGTTGGATTTAACTGTGACAGGCTCTGCTTCTTTTGAGCAAAATAAGATAACCCAGACCACTTCTATCAATACTGATCCGTTAGGTAATGTGAGTTTTGAATTTTATAACGCAAATAATAGTGGTGAGACTGTCACACTGGCAGGCCAATTGAGTGGTAATAAAATATCTCATAATACGGAACAAATTCATTTCCAGCGTAACCTGGATTGTGATGCCCATCCCCCCAGTGACGAAATATATATTAGAACTATTTTTACTTATTCTATTAATAATCATCAATACCTTTTACGCCAGCGCCAATGCGATCATTTGGTCACTGTACATAAATTGCTTGCTGACGGGAAACAGGGAGAGCAAACTTCGACCGGGCAAAAGTGGGTAAATTATTATGACTTGATGTTCCCATTTGTTATTGAGAATGAGCAATATGTTTTTGGTTTAGCCAAGGACTTTATTAATGCACCACAAAGTACAGATAAATCATTTTGGATGATTGCAAAGTTGGATGAAAAAGGACAGAAAGAAATAATAGATAGTGGATATTTTGATGTTAGTTATGATGTTGGGTTTGCATATAATATTGGGGGAAGGCAGTTTATCTTACTTCATGGCAAAGAAAATGGATGGCCTGTTATATCTTACGAAATTTTTACGAAAGGGAAAATGAATCGTAAACCTATATATCAACATAACTGGGATAATTTTTACGGAGCTATATTCTTTTTTTCAACGGAAGGTAAGAAATATATATACTGTCACACAGAGGCTACTAGAAATATTTATACATTTGAGTTTAACAAAAATGGAACCATAGGTAATATTGCATATTCTGATACGTGGGAATATTATTACTATCCTCAGTTCCCATGTTTTATTAAAGGAAAGTATTATTACGCTGGTCAGAGATTCTATGATAATTATTGGTTTATTTCTTACATATATAGTAAGGGTATTCCTGAGCGTGTTATCGAACACGAAGCTCCATGGGATACGAGTTATCAATATTTAATTCCATTTTCCATTGGTGAAAATCAATATTTTTTGAGGCAAAGCCAAAGTAAAGATCATTGGTATATTACAGAGATTATTGCTGATGCTAAAATGGGAAAAGATAGGGATTCTAGTACTAATCACTAAGTTTTATTAATATAATTTGAGAGCATAAAAAAGTGTGGGGCACTCTATTCAGTCGGCAATAGAATGAGCAATTAAGCCTATTTTTCTCAGGTAGCTCGCCATGAAAACTTATATCGTGAAAGTAGC
>NZ_JAQRFO010000072.1:0-11631 GCF_028598775.1 Xenorhabdus aichiensis | reverse complement strand
GTGACGGATCTGACAATTTTTTGCGATTTATCCACAGAGCACACCCTTTTTAACTTGTTTTTCTTGTTTTTATTCTTGTTTTAGGTGGTTTTTTTTCCATAAAAATCAATATAGTAAGTAGATATATGCAATATAAAAAGGGGTAATGTGCAATATAAAAAGGGGTAATGTGCAATATAAAAAGGGGTAATGTGCAATATAAAAAGGGGTAAAACTAACAGTCTTATGCAATATGAATAAAAAAAACATTGCGTAAATGTAATGCAATGTCTATTTTATGTATATTGCATATTTATGGTACCTATCTCATGAGTGAACTGATAGCCTACAAATCAAATGCCTTAATCGAGGCCAGCTACAAACTAAGTTTGCAGGAACAGCGAGTTTTACTGATATGTATTGGGAAGCTCAATCCGAAAAATGAAATACCAGAGAAAACCTTTCAACTGACCGCTAATGAGTTTTATCTCGCTTTCCCTGACATGGGACACAAGCACGCTGAAGAACGCTTGCAAGAAGCAATAGACCGTCTTTCAGAACGTTGGATTCATATTCATTGGAAAAACAACAAAGAAGAAATACGCTGGATTCAGCGTAAAGCTAAATATTTTATTGGAGATGGGAAAATTGAAATCACGTTCGCTGATTCAATTATGCCTTATCTTACCCAGCTTAAAGGGCAATTTACCAGTATCGCCGTTAAGAACGTATCGGCTCTCAAACGTACCTACAGCATCCGTATTTATGAGTTATTAATGCAGTTTAAAACAATAGGCGACAGACTGATTAGCGTAGAGGATTTTCGTTCAATATTGAATTTAGAAAATAAATACAAAGAATTTAGAGCACTAAACCAGCTTTTATTAAAACCTTGCATTAAAGAACTGAATGAAAAAAGCGACCTAATTGTTTCTGTAGATATGGTAAAAAAAGGGCGAGACGTAGTAGCTCTTCACTTTCAATTCAAAGAAGAAAAGCAAATAAGAATGGTGATTTAAAGCGCCATTCTTATTTCAAATTAACTAATTCGAGTAACAAAATAAATTTTGCTTTAAATGACTATTGAAAATTTAACTTGTATGTTAATTTATCTTTCTCAGTTCTAAAAGACTAGGATGGTAATTTTATGTCATATATGATTTATTTAACCTTAAACGGCAAGAATCAAGGATTAATATCAGCAGGGTGTTCTACTTTAGATTCGATAGGGAACCGATACCAAAAAGGACACGAAGATCAAATACAAGTACTCAGCTTAAACCACTCTATATCCCGTCAACAAAATGTTAGCCATAGCCCTATACAGTTTATTAAACCAATAGACAAATCTTCTCCTCTATTATCCATGGCAATAGATTCTAACGAATCATTGAACGGTGCATTTATTTTCTACAGAACAAGTCAGACAGGACAGTTAGAACTTTTTTATGAAATTAAAATAACAGAATCAACTATCGCAGATATTTCCTGTGTCTACCCACATTCTATAAATGATCATGATATGATGCCATACGAAAAAGTTGTACTAAATTACAAATCTATAACATGGAATCATAAAACGGCAGGTACATCTGCCTATAGTATATGGGAAGACAGAGTTTTCTGAAAAAAAACTAAGCATATATTATACATATGCTTAGTTACACATTTCCGGATATCTCACATATTTATTCAGTGAGCCAACTGACATTTTTTCACAAACAACATATCCTTCCTCCTTCAATTTTGAATCCAAATACCAAGAAAATGGAAAACTTAAAAATAAAAAAACAAAAAAAACAATAGTGAGTATTTTTATTAGTTTATTATTAAGCTTCATGGTTTTTGATGTAACACTATAATAAAAAGCGCATGAGAACATATATAAAAAAATTGGAAATCCAGATAAAATAGCAATGGATTTCCAAGAGAAATTTATTTCATCTTTTCCATTAAGGATGGATAAAATATCCTCAAAAATAAATATAACACAAAATATCATAGCTAAAATTAAAGAAAATGAACCTATTATAACAATGATTTTATTCTTATTATCCATACCATCCTCTTTTCCATCATAATAAAATTACCATTTTAATTTTATTTCCTGACAAGGGAAACCAAATGGTTGAACACATGGTCTCGGATATTTAGCTTCCAATTCATCCATTTTACGCAAATGGTCTATCAGCGCTTTACTTAACCCATATTTATTATCAATATAATATAATAGAGACCCAACCAAAAATCCAACCACAAGTGCCGTGGCAGCTACAGCAAGTGCATAAGTACCCGCAGCTAAAAACATTCCAGCAGCAGCTGTAACTACAACTCCAGCCAAAAATCCAACGGCTGTTTTTGCCGCATCCATGGTTATATTTCCATAGAAATTATAAATATCATATTCATCTCTAAATGCAAGTTCTAATAATCGATAACCCGCTGCGACAAAAACAACTTTTCTAGTTCCATCGATGAGGCCATTTTTCATTCCTTGTGTTCCTATACCCATATCTATTATTTTCCAATTATTCACTTTATATTTAGCAGCGGTTAAAAATTTTCTAACACCTGTTGATCCGGTTAACTTTATACTTCTATTACCGTATCTATCAACAAACTCAGTAACTTTAACTCCAAAATTACTACTGAGTTCTTTTGACAATTTATAAAAACCTTTAGCATCAATAATATTACCTGTAAATGATGTAACAATATCCATACATAAATAACCAGCTTCTTTCCATGATGAATTAGGGTTTGGTCCACATATATTTGTTACAAAATGGATAGCTTCTTCAAACGTTAAAAAAACATAAAGTTCTTCATTGTCATGAAATTTTTTTTGAAGTTCATTTTCAAGTTCAGAATATCTTTTTTCTCTTATTAATTTGCTATCACTTAAAGGTACTAATGTTCCATTTTCAAAACCAATAGAACCATCCATAAATGCTCTTTCAAATTCACTTCTACTCATTTTATACCCCATAAAATTACATAACATGATAATTTATTGATATTTTGTCTAATATCTTATCGGACTCAGCTATTTTTTCTTTAGATTTTCTGAATTATTGGGAAGCAGATCAAGTTTATCTGTCGGGGTATGACACTGCGTTTTAAGTTCCTCGACCAGCCGATAAGTGCTGGCTATGGCGTTGAAGTTTCTGTCCACATCTTTACTGAAGAAAAAGTTGGCACTGACACCAGTAACAATCCCTATCGACAACATTGCACCACCAATCATCCACCAAAAGTAGCGCTGAAGCCGGTCATAGCGCCATTGGAGATCGTCCTCAGCGGCCTTGATAGCTTTCGCAATACCATGGCTGCGCTCAGTCATCTGGTTAACCTGTTGGGCTATCGCCTCCATCTGCGCATCCGTTCTCTGCCGGACAGCCCCCACAATATCCGTTTGTTGGATAGTGACCATAATATTCTGGCTAATTTCAGCCGGCACGGTTCTGGCCAGTTCCCTGAACTGAGCGGCGTTGGCCTCCATCGAATTGGCGGTTCTATGCTCAATCACATTCAGTTCTGACAGAACATGGGTCATATGCGCTTTCTGTATCTCAATGTGGTTCAGCTCGGCCAATTGTTGTTTTAGTACCTCCGTTGCCAGATTCAGCGAGGCTTTAGCCTCCAAGATGGCATCAAAGGCATCATTCTTGGCCTCTGCCATCTCGTTTATCATGTCTGTCACAATCGCCTGTTGCTCTTCCAGCACTGTGAGATAGCCCGCTATTTTTTCAAAATCCGTTAACGTTTTCATGTGTACTCCTGCTAAAAGCCCAGGTCATAACCTGGCTTATGTCGTCGTCGTTGCATCTTTTTCTGCTCGGCGTGTTGGCGTTCCTGCCGTTCGTGCTCTTCTCGCTGCCTTTCCAGCAATCTTGCTTGTTTTGCTTGGCGTTGTTGTTCTTCTAAACGTTGCCGCGCTTCCTGTGCCTGACGCACTTTATCCTCTTTATCTTGTTGATAATCTTCTCTGAAACGCTGCATTCCATTGACTAAATCGTGTTTATTCCGGAAATTCTGCATATTACACGTCATTTCAGGTGAATAAGCTAAATTTTCCTGTTTTTCCACAAACTGGACAGCCTTAAGGCTGCGCATCTGCTCCTGCCGGATATGACGGTACTCCGTGATGACGCTCCGTTGTTGGGGCTGCCGCCATTCGCTCGGAAGCATCTTTTTCTCTGGTACGAGGCTTACGCCTTGTTTGGCATAACTGCGCATGTCGATACGTTCAGGGAGCTGGGCATGTTCCAAATGCTGATTGCAGGTCACCTCCCAGCGTTCACGTAGCGCAACAAGTTGCGCCTTCCTTGTCACTGGATCTAAGCCGGTGTTGGCTTTCTGGCTACCGCCTCTTTCCGGTGTTTTCCGGTTAAAGCGCTTGAAATACTGTTCGGGATCGCGGGCGATCCCGTCATTGAGCCGCTCTGAAAACATCAGGTGACAATGGGGCTGCTCACCGCCGTCGGCGGCGGCGGGAACATGGATAGCCCATTGATAAGCATGCCGCTCACCCAGTTCTTTCCTTACCCAGTCACGGATCAGCGCTTCTCGTTGTTCGGGCATCAACTCACGAGGTAACGCAATCTCCATCTCCCGATAAGCCGTCCCGTTCTGCCGTTCGAAAGCATCCGCTGCCTGCCAGAATTGTTGAGGCTCTGCGCTCGCCCATGCGGGCATGTTGCCAGAGTCCGTGGCTTCTAACCGTTCTCCCCGCTCAAGTCTATTTTTGTACTTTCCTTCACGGGCAATGTAGGCGGAATGTTGTGCACCTTTGCCTTTCCTTCCGACTTTCACGCTTAATCGGGCTATCGCCATAATGATATACCTCTCGGTGTAATAATTTGGGGCTGTGCCCCAACGCGTGTTTCTTAGCGAAGATAAGAAACATCTAAGCGCGCATTACCTATAATTCTAACCTTTCGTTCGCCTATTTGCATTATACAAATTTTGCAATAGGCGAACGAAAGGTTAGAATTATAGGTAATGAAAAAACACTAAAGTACCAACACCGGAGAATAAGGTAATCATGAACAAAAATGACGAATGGCTAAGATCTAGGATTAACTACATCAGGGGACTAAAATCACCCACTGAGCACCAGAAACTACTCGTGAAACTGGCAACCATTGAGAACCGGACACGTGAAGAGGAACGCAAGCTCGCGGTACTGATACGGGCAGAGAAAGCAGCAGAAAGAGCCATGAAAGCCAAAGGCGCAGCGGCAAAGATTATCAATGCAGAACAGCTGGCAGCACGTAAGGCGCGAAACCATGAAATGTTTAAGGTGGCAGGACTGGTCAGCCTTGCGGGATTAATTGACAAAAAAACCGGACAGCTCCGCTTTGATGCGGGGGCGTTCGTCGGAGCACTGTCAAAACTGACTGACTGTCCGCCGGAGAAACTACAGACATTAAAGACCATGGGTGATCAACTAATTGCAGAAAACGAAAGAAAGCCGAGCGAGCAGAAGCAATAACCATTACGCTCAGGAGGCTTTATGAAACTAAGCAAAATGACTTTCGGACAGGTATTTCTATTCGTACAATGATTTCTGACATTTAATCAACTGAAATTGAATACGAAAAAATACATTTATAACAATTAGTTAAAACAGATGTCGCATTTTACATGCAGCGCATCTAAAATAAGGTTCCCTGGTATTGGATAATTTATATTTGTATATTACACAATGGCTTTATTATGATTATTTTTATGTAGAGCATAATTTTAATTATGCATTATTCTGGCTGTTGTGAAAAAGAGTAAACATTACTTAATTTAAAGATAAGGATATAGCTATGATTGATTTCGCAAAATTTTCTACAGACGGTGCCACCAAAGATGACGCAGTCGGCATTTCTATAAAGCGTATTATAGAAAAAGATGGACTGAATGCTTATGCAACATTTATAAGTGCGGGGAAGAAAGTGGGATGTCATAGTCATAGCCAAGGAGATGAATGGTATATTATACTTTCCGGTGATGGTGAAATATGGACAGGGGATGTGGTAGATAATGAAATTATTAATATAAAAAAAGAAAAATTTTCAAAAGGCTGTATTTTTTGTATTCATCAAAATACAGCACATCAACTGGCATCTCATAACGATGTTGAACTGATATTTTTATGCCCGAAATCTCATTTATCTCATGATAGAGTGGGTTTTGAGGATATCTGTAAATAACTATTCATTAAAGTGAATGGACTTCTGTTCCCTGAAAAAATTTTCAGGGACATAGTTAGCTATGTTATGCTCATAACAGTAATCAACGAGGCTCTTTCTGCTATTTGTTTCGGTTTTTTGGTACACGTTCTGGATGTGGTTTGAAACTGTTCGATGAGACACAAACAGTCTTTCTGCTATGTCTTTAGTAGAATAACCTTGCATTATGTAAAATATAATTTCCCATTCCCTTTTACTGAATATTTCTGATGGGGGGGTGAAAATTAAGGATGTTTGGATATTTATTTTTTTTAGCTTTTCAAGTGTTATAGTGTCTACCGGCCTTCCATGGAAAATAGTCCCCCTGCATTCACCTGATTCGTCTATTAATGGGAATTTGTCAAAGTACCATGGTTGCAGATAGTCGAGACCTTTGAAAGGGTGAATTTCAATAGACGTAACTCTGTCTAATAATGATTCTACTTTTCTATCATGTTTTTGAAATTCATCTTGAAAATCTGATGTTGTTGAAGGAAGTTCACCATCGTAATATCCTCCTACGTCGTATCCTTTGGGCAGTGAAATTAATTCATTGTATTTATTATTAGCATATATAAATTTTGAGTTGTTATCTTTAGCACCCCACGGCTCATTACTAATTTCCCAAAAATTTATTAGGGCGCTAACGATTTTTCCTGTCGAACAGCTCATATATTTTTACTCCTTACTTTCTTGAATTGTTTTTTTAGTTAGTTCTCTCTTTTGGGACACTATAATTTTTATTTTATTTTTTCAAGAATATATATTTTTTCGATGAAATCCAACTAATCCTTTGTCCTAAAAGGGGTCAGTTTGGAGAACGGAAATTATTGTACATTTAGAGCGGTTTTTAACCGTTCAAGACACGCAACTGATTGATCTAGCGAAAATAGGCATAGCTTATAAGTTATCTTACTCGTCGTATCGTATTTAGGTTATGGCTTATGACGGTTACACGGTGCAAACGCCTTACTGCGCGGGAGTACACCCAATGCAACAATCTGAGTTGCCAATATAGGCTTAATGTACACAGATTTCCGATCTCCAAGCGCACTATTATATGAAAAGAAAACAGCCTGAAAACGATTTTGAGCGGTTTTTGTATTTCAGGTTGGCAGAAGGCGTTTAAAGAGAAAAAATCGCACAGTGAAGCTCGTAGGCGTTTTTTATGCCCATTAAGGCATGGGAAGCGGTACTTAAAGGCTGAAAGGATCATTGACGATCAACCCGCTGATAACAGAGGGGGACTGATCAAGGAGCAGGAATCGCCCTTCACCCTGTTAAACAGGGAGCGAAGCGAACCTAAGGGCACGGTATTTTCAGCGACTCGACTCTGTTGTTAAATGGTCGGAGACAAAAGAAATGTGCCGCGATTTGCCCTCGCGACGCGATGGAGCTACTAATATTTTGATTTTTATGTGTTTTTAAAATAAGCAAACTTTGTTTGCGACAGCCGTTTAGATACTTATGAAACATGGCTGTATCGACTAATTAATTAGAATTATCCACAACCCAGGAATCTATTCTTTTTTATCTTTTATATTCTTTCTTTATTCTGTAAAAAATAAAAGTAAATTCAAATAGTTACAAGAGAAAGGTTAAGGTTGTATTATTGACATAACCTTTTGTTTTAGTTATGTTGTTTTTTAAACCCAATGAATTAGCGGTCAGTCGTTATGACCTTACAGAACATGAAACAAAATTAATTCTATGTTGTGTAGCATTGCTAAATCCCACAATAGAAAACCCAACAATTGAACAGATAACAGTAAAATTCACATGCACTGAATACGCCAAGATGATGGGTATAAGAAAAGAAAATGCAGGGGGGAGATTAAATAAAGTTACCAGTGAATTAATGACAAGAACTATAGAATTAATTTATCCAACAGGAGCCGTATCTAAACGAATTTCTCAATGGGTTAACTATGCTGAGTTTAATAGAGAAAATCAGACGTTAGAGTTAGTATTTAGTGAATACATTCAACCACTATTATTCCATTCAAAAATATTCATTAAATATAATTTTGAACATGTTAAATCATTTGAAAATAAATACTAAATGCGGATTTATGAATGGCTTTTAAAGGAATTAACGCAACGAAAAACCAATAAATCAAATATAGAAATAAGTATTTCTTAGTTTAAATTTATGCTCATGTTAGAGAACAATTATCCAGAATATAAATTACTTAACCACTGGGTTTTAAAGCCAATAGTTAAAGATCTTAATTCATTCAGCAACATGAAATTGACCATTCAGAAAAAGGGTCGTCCTGCGGATACATTGATTTTTCAATGCATATTAGATAAACAAATCGATCTTGTAACCGAATTATCGAAAGATAATACAACAAGATCAGTCAAGTCCACGGGAATGACTATTGATTCCATATTACATACAGGGTTAATAAAAACACTTATTGAGACTTCTAGTGCTCAAATTCAGCTATCAAAATTTGAGACTAAGTTCATGCAAGATATGCAGAGTAAGTATGATCTGAATGGTTCGTTTTCATGGTTAACAGCAAAGCAGAGAGTGAAACTAGAAACAATATTGGCTAAATACGGACAAATTTGAGGCATTTATGTTAAACAAGTGCGATAATGACAAAAAGTCATTAACTGTTAGGTAGTACATTACTTCGAGCTTAAACTTCAAAATACAAACAGTGAAGAATTCATTGTTAACGGATACAATGAATTAAATTCAATAAATTGGTTATAAAAATGCACGATAATGATTTGTTAACTATAAAAAAAAATTCTATCCAGCAAGGTAACTCTATTGAGTTGATAAAAAAAATAGAATCAGAGTCAACTCATCTGATTCTAAGTGATATTCCTTACGGTATAGGAGCAGAAGATTGGGATGTTTTACACAATAACACAAACTCAGCTTATCTAGGCTCTAGTCCTGCTCAGAAAAAAACAGGTGCTATTTTTAAAAAAAGAGGGAAACCAATCAACGGTTGGTCAGAAGCTGATAGAAGGATTCCTATTGAATATCAGGAATGGTGTGATACTTGGGCTTCTGAATGGTTTAGGATATTAAAACCTGGAGCCAGTGCAATAGTTTTCGCTGGTCGCAGATTTTCTCATAGATGTATATGCTCAATGGAAAACGCTGGTTTCAATTTAAAAGATATGTTGGCGTGGATGAGAACCAAAGCACCTCACCGAGCACAAAGACTAAGTTGTGTATATGAACGCAGAGGTGATATTGATAATGTAAAAAGATGGGATGGATGGAGAGTTGGTAACTTACAACCAACTTTTGAACCGATTCTTTGGTTTTCAAAACCGTATAAAATAGGTGGTACTATAGCTGATAATGCTCTTTTACATGGTGTTGGTGCTTATAACCAAGAGTCATTTATTAGAAACACGGGAAGAGCGGAAAATGTTATATCTTCAGGTTTTTCCAAAGGCGAGAGTGGTTATCACCCAACGCAAAAACCAATATCTTTAATGAAAACACTTATAGAGTTAACAACTCAAGAGGGACAGCTTGTAGTTGACCCGTTTTGTGGTAGTGGTTCTACATTAGTAGCAGCCAATGAACTAAATAGAGAATTCATTGGCTTTGATATAGATTCAAACTATGTAGATATTAGCCTAAAACGAATAACTTCAAGCAAAAATTTATTTTAATTAACTCAGGAAAGTAACAATATATTATTATTGTTTACTTTCCTTATTTGTTCTTCTCTAGATGTTATTTTATTCATTTTTATTAACTCAGAAACCGCTTCTTCCTTTGTCATATTTAATATTCTTTTTCTTTCGTTAGAAAGGAATTTCAGTGCTATTTCTTTTGAAACAAAAATACCTTCATCTGTGGCTTTTTTTTCATCTAACCACAGATTTTTTATGTCATTATCAAATTCTAATATTGTTCTATTGATCATCGTCCAATATTGAACACTATCTTTTGATGGATTAAGAAATGATACTGATTTAAAAATATCATGAAGCAAATCAATAGTTTTTTGTTTACCCCTTACTTCTGAGTATCTAACCAATACCCCCAAATGAGTATACGTAAATATACAAACATTTCTTGATATTGCTTGCTGGTATATTTGGCTATTTTTTGTGGGTAATTGATATATTGGACAAACTACCATTGCAAAATCATTACTATGGCGCCATCCATCCATGGCTTGAACTTTAAAGTCTTTTTGATTTTTTGCTGTTCTACTCAATCTAAATACTTTCGCATCAGCTACAAACGAAAAATTTTTACTAGAGGCTTCAACATCGGCAGCATCAGCTCTTTCTGTCAATACAATACTGTTTAATCCAATAAATTTAAAACATTCAGATATCAATGCATCCGTATATTTAGAATATAATTTTTCTTCACTAGAATCATGAACGTAAGACTCCGGGATAGCTGTACATAGCCTTAGATGGTCCATTAATGCTGAACTACCTGATACGCGAACTTCATCGATAATCTCTTGCTCTACTCGACTTGAGTCATTAACAAAATTACCACTCAACTTAACTATTTCACCAATCCAATAGTAACGTCTTGATTTGGCTTCCTCTGTTATATAATCCATCTTCATCGTATATCACTTATTCACCATATTTATTAGATACTCGTGATTATCACATAGAAATAAAAACCCTCAAGAAAAAGCTTTTAAAATCAATCTATTCGAGAAAACCGCTTCTCATAAGACAGTTTTATGTAAAAAAACCAGCCAATTGCGGAAAATGAAAAATAATCGTGATAACGACACGATGTTTCGGGGGGAAACACGGCTACTGCGGGGTTACAAATCCCCGACTATCGGATTTTGCCGATAGCGTTGTCAGATTAACGGTTTAAGTGAAAATATTCAATAATAAAATCAATAAGATGTCGTTATCTGGTTAGGTTACTGGTTTATTTAACCTTGGTCTAAATGTTCACAATTGCACCTCGTGCAGGAAATTTCAGGCGGTTATTACGAGATAAAATCGGTTTTACGGACTTTGCGATCCGATTTCTGGATCACCGTAAAACGGCCTGAAAACGATTTTGAGCGGTTTTTGGATTTCAGGTTGGCAGATGTGTTTAAAGAGAAAAAATCGCACAGTGAAACTCGTAAGCGTTTTTTATGCCCATTAGGGAATGGGAAGCGGTACTTAAAGATTGAAAGGATCATCGACGATCAACCCGTTAATAACAACGGGGACAGATCAGGGAGCAGGCATCGCTCTTCACCCTGTTAAGCCGTGAGCGGAGCGAGCTTATGGGCACGAACTGTAAAGCGATACGATAGTTGGATGGTCGGAGACGAAAGAATCTGACAGCGGTTATTGCACGTAGGGCGGTTTAGAGGAGCCGCTAAGCGGCGACATCCAATTACTCCTTAATAGGGGATGGCCATGAAACGGGAACTTACAGACAAGGAGCTAAATGTTTTTTTTT
>NZ_JAQRFO010000071.1:0-12043 GCF_028598775.1 Xenorhabdus aichiensis | reverse complement strand
GTACCCATTTCCCACGACAGCCCATCCAAAGACAGCTCGACTTTGGTGATAAACAACCGGGGCTCGATGCTGTTAATGGCGGCGGATATTTCAAACGGTGAGACTTCACGCCCGACCACCAGTCCGTTATCACCTTCCCGTTCGCCCCGCACCCACTGCTCAATGGCGGCGGGAATAATGCTTTGAGCGTCCATCGTGGACTTTTTCACCGTGACCCGGCAGAACGTGATTTTCTCGGTGGGACGGTCAAAGCGGATCTCGTACTCCTGTCCACTCACCCGCTCTATTACCGTGACCACTTCCTGTCCGTTATAGGCGGCACCCACCGTTTTGGTTCGCAGCAGTGCACGGGCAATGTCCTCACGGTCACCCCCTTCCACGCAGACATAGACGCTATGGGGCAGTAACTTCATGCCGTCAACCTTCAAAATCTGGGGGGAATAATTTTCACGGTAAGACAATGAGTTCACGCCCTCCAGTTCGTACAGGGAAGACGTGATCGCCTCCCCTACACTGACCGTATTCTTCGCCAATGTCTGTTTGCGCCTTCGCCGGGCGCTGATATCAGATTCAGCTTCACGCCCCACCACGGCATGGGTGGGATTGTTGACGGTTTCCCAGCCCAGGACAGAACTGGCGACCCGTTCTAGGTGTCCGGCTTTGCATTCCACCGTCCCCAGCGTGACCGCCCGCATATCCCCCGTGGTTTTGCCGTTTTTGTCGATAATCAGGGTACGAGTGGTTTCAAACAGCGCGCCGGTGACCGATTCGGCCTGCGCTCCTGTGGGGATAATGGTCTCGGGCACGCCACCAAATTCGACATTGGCCAGATAGGAATGGGTGGCCGCAAATCGATGGCCGCCCATCAGCGCCCAAATTGCATCCAGAAACACCCCACCGGCAATATCGGGATTAATTTGATTAGCCAGTTCTGCGTTGTTACGCACCATCGCGTCACGGTTTTCGGTTTCCATCGTCACCAGTACGCCCTGGGGGGTTTCCGGTGACAGATCGATGTCTTGTCCGAACGCGGCGAAAAAGTCACCTTCCACGGACTCACGCAGGTCTGCCGTATCCGGCACAATCACGCCCTGCCGGGTAATGTATCGATAATCAGCCATTGAGGGTAAAGCTCCCGTAAGTTGAGCGGATCACCGCAATGTAACGTAATGTGTTATCCGCGATGTCTGCCTGAAACGAGACCACTTCTTCCACGCCATCCACCTCACGCATCCGCTCACGGAACGCCGCTTCAAACATCGGAATGTCAGCATGGCGACCGAACGTGGTTTTCCAGTAAGGGATACCTTTGTCCACCTGATGCAGCATCTCTCCCCGCAAGGCACGGGCATAATGAATGCACAAGTTTTTGACCGCCTCAGCATCACGGACTATTGCCAGGTTGCCGTCATCCCCCAGCATCAGGTCGTTGTTTTTGTCTACCGCGAAAGTGATCATAAGGGTGCCCCCGTGTTGCCATCGCCGGTCTGAACACCGCTGTGTTGATGGTTATCGCCAATGTTGCGCCCGTTATGGCGTATCGTGCCGCCGCTGGAATCGCTGTTACCGTTGACGGCGTGATTGCCGTTAATGGTGACATTGCCTGTAAATAACGTCTCCGGCGCATTAACCTCAAACCGGGGCGTGTCCAGTACGGCTTTATCACCATGCAGTGACAGGCAAACAGAGCCATCCATTGACTGGATAACCAATGCATCTAAATTCTTACCATCAATTGCCCAACTCTTAATCGTGTCAGGGAAAAACATCGCATCGCTGAACGAATGCAGCCGGGCGGTGTTGGGCTGATCTTCCTGTCCGCCGCGTTGAAAAATCAGGCTGATATCGCGGTCGTTCGCTTTCAGCCAGCCAAAGTCACCGGGCTTCAGCGGCACACGCAGAAAGAAGCCGCCTCCGCCAAAACGAAAGACCGGAATGTTATGCACTGGCGCGCGGGAGATTGTCTGTCCTTCGGTCGTGGCCATCATCACCAAAGGCTTAATAACCGCCCGGTTGGTCTGGTCGTCATAACTCACTACAGTGGCGGGTAACATGTCTTCGACGTTTAACATCAGGTTGCGAAAGGCCGCCATAAACTGCCCCGCAAGGCTGCCTTCGCTCGCAATATCGCTATTCGGTTGATTCATGATTTAGGCTCGTTTACAGGTTGCGGTATAGAAAAAAGCATCGTCGTGGGAGGCGATATCAAACTTGAGTTGTTCAATAAGGTAATCGCCGTTGAGGGACTTATTTAATTTACTGTCAAGGCGCAACATCCCGCCCAGCACCGATTCGCCATCAATCAGGAAACTGACATCCAGCCCCTTCTCGGTCGCTTTGGGAATGCCCACCATGCCGGACTTCATGGTCAGGATACGCAGGCGGTTTTTGAGCGATTTGTGGCTGTCTTTGACATACATCACCTCATCGTCAATAAAGGCTTTTACCCCGCCGGACTCCTGCAATCGCGTGACCTGAGACAGTGCTGCGCCGCAGTAGTACCAGTTGGCAATGTTTTTATCCGTGGCCTGAAAATCCAGTTTGACCTTGCAGTCGTTTGCAATGCCCTGTGCAATCTCTGACAATTTCTTCATCGCCCCACCGGAGGAGGACACTATCTCACCGCTGTTGCTGTTTCCCGTCTTGGCTTTCAGGGTTAAGGTCACCTCGGGCGGGGAGGCAATTTCTGCGCTGACAATATCACCGACAAACACCCGAAACAGGCCACTGCTCATCCGCCCGGCTTCCAATATCAGGCGACGTGGCTGTTTGCTTTTGGTGTAGGGGCTGGTTTGGGTCAGGAGAAAATCACGGGTATCCGTGCTGAGGCCATCAATATTCACGGAACATTCATTTTGCAAGGAATTGGCGTACTTGGTGCCGGAGGCCGAGATACGCATGCCCTCGTACCAGTTCAGCCGCCCGCTGACTTCAATCCCCAGCCGGATACGTCGCAGGTCTATCATCATCACTCCAGTAAATCAGGGTTTGGGTCGATTCGAACTGTTCCCACCAGGGCAGGACGTGATCCTCGGTCAGCAGGGCAAAGTTCCCCGCCGGACTGAGATAGGCGTAAGGGATCAGGCGGGCATTGGCCACTAAGCGACTGCCCTGAATGACCGTCACCTCATCACGCTGGATATCACACACCATCGTATGGCGGGCGGCTTTCAGGGTGATAACCCAATTCACGCTGTCAAGGGTCACGGCCAGCCGTTGATTGGGGATGGCCCGTAAGGGAATTTCGCGCATTATTTATCTCCGAACAGGGGATCGCCGTCCATTATTTTGGTGGCAACGGATTTTTTCTTCCCCGATACGGTTCGGGTCTGGACGTTGCCCCGATTAACCGTGCCGGACTGGGTTTTCTTGGCCACTTTCCGGGGCGGCAGTTCCCCGTATTCCGGCTCAATCGTGCGCCATTCCGAAAACCGCAGGGATAATTTGATCGCATCGGCCATCTCCGATACTTCATCGTGGTAGAAGTTGGCCAGTATCATCGGCTGGTAGGTTTTCACCCGGGTCTGGATACCCACTAACTGATGGGTATCATAGGCCTGTTGCATGGCGGCAAAGCTGTTCTTCAGCTCGCCGGTAAGTAACAATTCCATGCCTATCTCCACCGCCTCAACCACAATGTGATCACTGCGGGTTTCCCCATTCTCGACCTGAAACTTCGTCACCTTATGCTCATCCCGGACACTGACCTGTATCGGACTGGCGCTTTCAAACAGGGTGGCAAAGGTATTCACATTGAAAATTTTCACCTCGGTGATCATTTAGCTACCCCCGTGGCGGTTTGCTGACCCAAGTCCTGCATCTGGTTAGTCAGTTCCCCCTTGACGTCTTTTGCCACGCCCTGCGCATCCGTCGCCTGCGTATTGACGTTAAGTTCACCAATTTGCATATTCACCTCATTAGTCTGGTGTGACTGGTTACTGATCGCCTGACTGGTCATCGGATTAAGCGGGTTTTGGGCTGCTGCTGCCAGTTGTCGGTTAAGTTTTTCCATATCGGCACGAACGGCTTGCTTCCCGTCTTCGCTTTTAGCCGGCTTAGGCGGTTTTGCTTCTATCTGTCCGTCTTCATTGACCGAGCGCTGCACGACCTCCACCTTTTTGTCATCCCCAAAGCCAAACCAACCCTTGACCGAGCTGATCCCCTTGGAAACGGCATCAATTCCCTGGCTTATCCAACCAATGACTTTTTTCACCTGTTCCCACATCCATTTAAAGGCCCCCACTACCGCATCCGAGACGGTATCAAAGACCCCGCTGAACTGACTGCCCCAACCCAACAAGGTGGCAACTGAAGCCAACAGCCAATTAATGAACGCATTGATTTTCTGGTTCATGTCATTGAAGGCACCCACCACTAAATCCGCCACAAATTTCACGATAACCTTGAGATAATCAAACAGAATTTTCCACGCTTCCCACAACATCATGATCACTTTCTTCACCATCGGGTACTTATCCATGATGCGCCCAATCATCGAATCATTGCCTTCGATAAAGTTCATGATGTCGTCATAGACAATGGCAAAAGCGGCTGCCAGCAACGCAATGATGGCGATTATGGCTAAGATGGGCCATGTGGCCGCGAGTGTCGCGGCAGCGGCGGCCAGCATAGGGGGAACGTAAAACACCGCCACCGCAATCCCGACCGCGATAAAGAAGCCGGTAATCAGTGTCTTGTTGTCCTTGCAGAAGTCAATAAAGGTGGACAGCCACTCCATTGCCTTGGCCAGAACAGGGATCACCATTTCCAAGAAGCTGTTTTTCAGCAGCCCCGAAGATTGGTTAAATTTGTTCATGGCCGCATTGAACTGGATGGATTTTTCGATGGATTCCTTGGTGATACCGGAATATTCTTTCTGAATGCCCATCACCCGCTCCAGCTCCTTGCGGCCTTTCATCATCAGTTCAACGGTTTTCTCATCCGAGACACCCATACCTGCCAGCGTCGCCTTGGCCTTGTCAAATTTCATCCCCTTGACTCTATCCGCCGTGGCCAGAATTTTCTCCATTGACTGAGTAGTGTTACCAAAGGTTTTTGCCATCGCCTCAAGGTCAGTCGCGGCCGCTTCACGCGTGCCGCCCAGTTCCGTCATCGCGCCGCCGAACGCGTCTACATCGGCCGTGGCAATGCCGATTTTTTTACCCAGTTTATCAAGCTGCTCAATTTCCTGAGCGCGCGACATGGCATCAGAGAAAATACTGCCCAGGCTCATCACAATACCGGCTGCGCCTAATGCCTTGGTCGCAAACCCCGCGACGGACTCACCCGCATCTTTATATTTGCCCTTCGTGTCAGTCAGCATGCGCTGTAAATGGCTTTGGGCTTTCGCCTCATCTATCGCGGCCTGAATGCCCTTAGTGCGCATGGTCTCAATAAATTGCGCATAGTCGGCATGCAGTGATTCCACAATCGCCTCAACCGATTCTTTCGCCTTGGCATTCTTTTTCTCGGCCTCCGTGAGATTATCCAGCTCGCCATTCAGGGCGGCTAATTCCCCCTGCAACTGTTCATATTGTGCATTCAGTTGCGTGACCGTGTCGCCGCTGTCCTGCATACCCTGACTGGCCTGTTCACGCTGAGTATCGAGGGCAGCGATAGTGCTCTCCAGCTCGCTGATTTGGGCGCGAACCGAAGACAGTTTTTCGTGGGTGTCATGGATGTTGACGTCAATGTCAAAGGACTCGCCGCCTGACACGTCCTGTAATGTCGCCGCCAGCTCCTGTACGAAGTTCCCAAAGCTCCCCGCCCCCTCTTCTGCGGCTTGTTGCGTCCGTCTCATATCGGCGATGATGTCATCGGTTGAGCGGCGAAAGCGATCAAAGGCATCGTCGACCTGACGGGTATCAAATTCAAATATCTGGACAAAGGTATCCATCAGGGACATTTATCGCTCCTTTGAAGCTGCAAGCCGCTCGTTATAACGGTTAGTGATGGCGATTTCCCATAGGTCGAACGCCTCTTCCAAATCTAGGGATGTTTTGAGTTCGGTTTGGGTGGCAAGTTTTTCACTGAGGATGACGGCAAAGAACCCATCAGCGTTTTGATAATCGACGGGAGTGAACCGCTGATTTTGTCCAGCAGGAATTGGAGGAAACCGCGGTTCCCGTCTGCCCCGAAAAAACTGGTGTTGTACCGCAGCATTTCGAGTTCCAGACGGATAAGTGCCTCCCCGTCCGGCACATGGTTATCAATCAGCGTCTGGGTTTTCAGCAAGATTTCCTGCCCGTCAATGTCTACCGCCACATAGCGCATCATCTTAAGCATGGCTTCATGGCTGATGGCATAGTCGCCAATCTTCGGCGCATTGGAGAGCGGATATTTGGCCAGGATTTCCCGCCCTACCGTGGCAGGCAGGCGGCTGATAATGTACGTATGTTCTTCACGGTCAGCATCCGTGATGGTGATCTCTTTCGGTTTGATTAACATGGCAACCTCAATAAAAAAGGCGGGAAAACCCGCCACGATTCAAAAAATAGCTTAACGCGCCCGTGTGCGGTCGAAGTCCTGAAAGACAAAGGTGTACTGTTTGGATTTCAGGCGTCCGGCACTGGCGGCCGAGTTACCCCGGCTGCCGTTGGTGATCTTGCCGTTGCGCGCAGTGGTAGTAGAACCATCACCATAAGAGGCGACAAGGGTAATAATGTCGCCTGCATGGCGACGCCCCCGCTTGGCAGTGTTAGCCTCCAGCAGAATAGACAGATTTTCGTCTTCCTCACTGCCTGCCAGCACATTGATCGTGACTGTTTGCGGTGTCGGCGTTGACCAGACCACCAGATTGCCGTTGATATCCATCCCCGTTTGGGCAATATCGACCGCAGGCAAGTCCAGCGGATCGGCATCATCGGCAAATTGGGTGATTTGAATGCCGGACGGAAAGGTTTTAGTGGCCTGGATCACCAGACTCAGGCCTGTTGCGGATACATCATTCATTGCGTGTTCCTTAGAC
Source organism: Xenorhabdus aichiensis (assembly GCF_028598775.1). NCBI lineage: Bacteria > Pseudomonadati > Pseudomonadota > Gammaproteobacteria > Enterobacterales > Morganellaceae > Xenorhabdus > Xenorhabdus aichiensis. Next base: position 5,076 of record NZ_JAQRFO010000071.1, on the reverse strand, counting down.
TAAATTGTGGGAGCCTTCGATCTTACGAACCCAGTCACCCTTGCCATAAATCAGCACGTATTTCATGACATGTTCGGGCAAATCTGACTTGCCAGTGTTTTCCACGATGTGGGCGTTATACCAGTAGCCTTTGTCCTGCACGTCATGCCACGCCAGATCATCACCGGACGCATCCGCAATGGCGATTTTTTGCACTTCGGTTAAGGTTTTGCCCGGTAAAATCGTGCCGTTATTGAGTGCCTGGGTCACCGCCCCCGCAATCACCGCCATCGCCCGCGCTTCCCCGTCTTTATTGGCAGGGACACCGCGCGTCGCCATCAGTAACGAAAACCATTGTTGGGTGATATAGGACTTCAGCCACTGCTCATTCGCATGGACGCTCATATCCGATGGATTAGACACACCACCACACAGGAAGCCGCGCTGATAGAAGCGGATTTGCGATCCCGCCACTGCCGTTTCGCCGTAGTAGTTCACCCGCAGCTTATCCAGCGTATCCGCGTCCATATCCGTGCTGATTTGTGACGGGAAAGTCACACCGAACTGACGGTACATGTAGTTGATTGTGGCATTCGTCCGGTCGTAATCGGTCGCGGCCATAATCGCCATTGGCAACGCCTGCACAAAATGGTCATCACCGGTTTTGAGGTTCAAGCCCGTTGAGGCGGTGCCCATCAGTGCTGCGCTGTAGTCTTCGGCGTTATCAGCGGTCACATTCAGATGCAGTTGATACTTCACATTTTCCCCGGCCACGTACTGCGCCAGCGCGATGGCTTGTTGCAAGGGAATATCGGTCAAAAACGTCGCACTGCCGAAAGAATCCGACACTTTTTCAGCGGCAATAAACGCCTCCAGAGGCGATTGTGCTGCATTCCCGGCGGAACGGGTGCCGGAAGAGAGTCCCATCGCATCAGCCAGCACCGAATACGCCACATTGATATCAGATTTTTCCTGCACCCCGCCACTGAGCACAAAGGCGCTGTCCATCGCATTAAAGGTGATATACGCATTGACAAACTGGGGCGTTTTCTCGGCATTCAGTTTGGCCTGTACCGCTGAACCCACATCGGCATAAGAGGTGACTTTGGACAAATCAATGTCGCTGAACACTTTCATTACCCCGCCGATGGTGACCGTCATCGAACCATCCACCAGCGCTTTCAGTTCATCCAGTGACGCGGCTTTGGTGCCATAAACCGCTGGCGCACGGCCTATCGGTTCATAGGTGGCTATCTGTAGCGCTTTTGGCTTGCTCACAGGAGCGGGGCTGACATAGCTGAAATACTGGCGGGCGAATTTAGCTTCCGGCGAGTCTGCGCCCAGCAGTTCATCCACCTGCCCGCTGGCGAATTCCAGTACCTTACCGGCGGGAATTTTGGGATTAGTCGAAAACAGGCGACCCGTGAGCTTGCGCATCGGTACGGCAGACGCACCGATCACTGCACTCGCGATGTCGACATATCGAGTTTGTTTGATTGGCATAACGAAACCTTGTGTTAGATTCGGTAAATATCGGGATACAGCGCGTTAACGGCGGCTGTGTTGGGCGTGATGACACGCGGGTGTGTGATTTTGACGTCAAACGAGGGTGACATTTCATAGTTGCCCTGGTCGTTAATAAAAAACGGGGTACGCAGATTGCCGGCACGTTGAACACCGATCCCCTGTTTGCGTAGTGCTTCCACAAAGGGTAACGAGTTGATAATCATCCGCACGGTGGCGGTGATATCGTTGGCCGTGAATGTATCGTGTGCTCCCACGCCCTGCACCTGTAGCGTTTTTTCCACGAGCTGGGTTTCACGATGATTCGCATCACGCCCGACAACATGGTAATTGCGCCCCTGCCAGCCGTGCGCGGCTTCCTCGATGGGAAAGAACATCACGAAGCTGGCTTCCCGTCCCTGTTTGGTTGACTGAAACCCGGCCACCACCGGAATAGTGATATTGGCCTCTGATAACTGTTTCAGCAGTTGTTGGCGAATGACAACATAGACTTCATTATCCGTCATGGCCACCGGCCTCGATGCAGATCACCGACTTCCAGCCATCCTGGACGTACCAGTCTGCATCCCCCATCACGTCATATCGACGGCCAGCAAAGACCAGATAATCCGGCGACGTCCCACGCTGAATATTGCGGATATCGTGAGAGGTATACAGACGGCGATACACTTTCGCCGTATCCAGTCCCATCTCCTGCGCGTCCTGCGTATCCACCGCCTGCCAGCTTCCACTGATGGTCACAGGTTCGTGATAGCTATCGATCCAATGCCCCAGATCATTCAGGGTGCGTTCGTTAAACCGATACCAGAGTGCAGTCTGCTGCGGGATATAGCGCGACGCAATGCGATGCAGATTACCAAACATTATTTATCCTCCACGGCGAACGCCACTGCCTGTAACATCTGCCCAGTGTCCACCAGCGGCTTGTTCGTTGCTTTGCCCTTGCTATGACGGCCTGCCCTCGCTGTTATCGTGCTGTCTTTTAACGGTGGGGCCGTCACTGCGCTAATCGCCAGTTTGATATCACCGGCGGCCACACTGCCGACCTGCGTCAAGCCATCCAACACCGAGATATTGCCCTTAATGGCGGCTTTAGCGGCGCGAACCATCAGCCCGCTGTACTTGGACTGATTTTCACTCATGGCCGGACGCATAAAGGGACGGGGCGGAATGCCGCCTGCGGGATAGCCTAATTCCTGGATCGCCGCAACGTAAGCCATCGGGGTGCCATCGGGGTATTTGGATTGGGCAAAGAAACCGACCTTGATTTGCTTCTTGCCCAGCTCGTCATACACCTGCTTCAAGTGCGCCAGTTTCTGGCTCATCGTAAGATCCTCCCTTTATTCGGAAAGCGCCCACCCACACCGCGAAAGGCTGACCGTTCACCGCCTCCGCCCACATAGAACGGCGCACGGCCGCAACGATTGAGCAATGCCAGATATTGCTGGCCAAAGGGGGTCAGGTTGAACCAATGGGAGGTATTCGATCCCACCGGCGGGGCAGTAAAGGAGACGTTAACACTACCGATAGTCGCCGCTGTCACCACGCCCGTCGGGGATTCACCCTGTGCCATTAGCTGGCGCAATTGCAGCATATGCGCCGCCACCAGCATCCATAGCTCGTCAGTGCACACGCCCCTGCACGAGGAAAAGTAATTGAGGGCGGATTGAGAAATGATAAAAATCTCATCATCAGGTACGGCATCAAACTGCGGATACAACACCCGAAACGATTTCAGGGGAAAGGTATCCGGGGTCATTATTTGCCCTTACCTTTTCCCGTATTAGGCACATCCTTACCTTCCGCTTCCAGTGATTCCGGCGTATCCGGCGCGGACTGGTCGCTGGCTTCCATATCGGTGGCCACTTTTTCCGGATCGGCCTTGCGATGCTCGACGGTGATAAAACCGTTTTCTTTATGCAGCTTGAAAACAGCGTTTTCTTTCAATTGCGCGTACTGTTCGGCGCTGACTTCGGTCACCCGCCCGCGGGGGGTGTGCATGGCCTTGGTCATGATATTGGCCTGCCCACAGATAAACACCGCGCCGTCACGAACCGCATAGTTCTGGTCGTTGGACAGGGTGCAATAGACATACAGGGATTGGGACATGAAAGACTCCTTATCGCCCCCTTTCGAGGGCAGCAATTCAAATGCCGGTCAGACGGGTGATCGCCCACGGACGGGTAACAAAAACGCCGGCGGTGGCGTTGGTCGCATCTTCCAGGTAACCCTTGATGCCGTTGTCAGACCCCAGCAATTGATACTTCACCGGGACAACCTGCAGGATGGTGGCATCGGTCGCCGTTGATCCGTCGTCCACGCTGTCGGCGAACATATAGGTGATATTCGCGCCACCATTCGCCTCACGGAATTCTGGTGAGAAGACAAAACGCAGGTTCGGGTAGTTCTCTTTCACCCATTGCCAAACCGTTTCACCCCGTGCCACCGGATTGGCGATGTTCAGTACCGAGCGATAACCTAATGGCAGCACCTGCGTAATGGGGGTGTCATCCTTAATACGCCCACCGGAGGAGAGTTCGATACGGGAGAACATCGCGGTAATATCGCCGGTCACGTCAGCAAAGGTGGCATTCGACCATTTTTTCTTCGCCGTTTCATAGGCGGGCAGGTTCGGATCATTCAGCAGACCAAACGCACGCGTATCGGCACTGTTAAAACCAAAATAGCCGGTGCGCTCACGGGACATTTCCAATGATTCTGTAGCGGCATTGCGCTTTTCGGCAGCCGATTCATACCCGGCCGCGCTCTGCCGTGCTTCTTCCAGCTTACCGACCTGAAAGCCCTGCTCATAACGCACAATGCCCCGGCGTTCGATATCATTCTCATAGCTGGCCAGCGGGATATTGGTGTGGTCACCATACAATTCCGCTTTCGCCACGGGTGTGGCCACATTGAGCATAATCTCTTCGTGATGCCATTCACCGGCGGTCATCACGCCCGTGATTTCATCCAGGATACGGATACGGGTCGCGGTACGGATCAGACCGGGCAAGACATGCTGCAACATATGACGCTGGATAAAGCCGCCTGCCGCTGCGGGGCCGGTTAATGCCGAGTCCATCGTATGCAGGCCACCAAAGCCGATTTGCGCCATTTCGCCATAAGTCCACTTCTGGTCAACCGTCACATCCAACGGGCCACGTGCGCGGATCTCTCTTCCTGACAGATAAAACTTCTCTTGACTGACAGCCATATTCATTCTCCTTTTGCTGCGGTTGGGTAAGGGATTTCAGTCAGACGGATCACACACAGATGGGGATTTTCTTCTGACTCCAGATGACGGGACACAAAGCCGATAACCCGGTCTCCGGCCACGATGCTGTCTTTGGCGGACAATTTGCCCTCCGCATCAAAGACCACGGGGGCGTTAATGCGTTTGACGCCAGACTCCAGCCGCACGTTGACTTCCCCCATTGAGAGAAATTCGCCTGTCATGCCGTTCAGGGCGTAATTTTCCCCGATACGGTAGGCTTTCGGGTTAATCATGATCCCCGCAAAGGAACCCTCACCGCCCACCTGCACCGACTCCACCCCATAATCTTTATAGGTGTA
>NZ_JAQRFO010000070.1:0-12565 GCF_028598775.1 Xenorhabdus aichiensis | reverse complement strand
ACGTTGAGTGCCTGATGCAATTAGGAATGTAAATTTAAGGCGAGTTTGGTTATGCTGTGGTGTATCCATAGCGTAAGACTCCTTTACGTTGTGGTTAGACGCCTCGATAGTGTTCCCGCACTTCGGGGCGTTGCTGTTTTTATGTCTTAACCCATCTTGGGTGAACACCACCAATATATCCAAAGGTGAACACCACGTCAATACTTGAAATAATAAATTTTTAGTGCATACTGAACACCACTTAACAAATGGGGATTCAGTAATGGCAACGGGTAGACGCAATAATAAATCTCTACAGGTTTCTGTAAGACTTCCGCTTGATGATTTAGAATTAATTGAGCAAGTTAAAGAGCAAGATGAAAGTACGGCCGGGTTTTTGGTTACAGCAGCCAAAACTGAAATCAAACGCCGACAACGCAAAACCAAAGCATCATCTGAACAGTAACTAACCAAGTTAACATTATTCACATGGTTATCTGAGCAATAACTAACCAAGTAAATATCCTTTACTTGGTTCACTCCCCCTCTTAAAGATGGTAAGTTGATTGAGCAATAACTAACCAACCCGATGTTATCGGGGAGCCTAACTAACCCTCTTAAAGATGGTAAGTTGATTGAACAATAACTAACCACACCTCTTAAAGAGGTGAGCCTTTTAAGCTGTTGTAATTCTTCGTAAACCAGATTTGGATTACGAATAACTAATTGATTTATTTTGTAAAGCAAATCTGCTTTACGCCAAAGGGTAGCATTCGCCGTGCTATCCTTTTCTTTTTGTGCCCCACTCAATGAGGATCGCAAATTAACCGCGTCGCTAAATGATACGCGCATATTATGACCAGACTGCAAATATGCCGTCTGATTATATATCAATGGGTTAGGTAACTGACCCAAAGTTATTGGGGCAGCCAAAGTGAGGACTTCAACAGTAGGACTCCTTAACCTCAAGGAGTCCCTATAGTTAATAATTCCCATCACAGCACCTCTCGCAGATCTATTCCTTTCGCCGTGTAACCCTGAACCCGAACACCCTCAACACGGTGGCGCTTTTTGGTCAGAAAACGAATGTGATCGGCATAGACATAGAGCCACTGACCATCTACAGCAATATGCTCGAAGGCTCTCACTGGTCGTTTTGCATACTGGACAAATGGAGAAAACCTATTGATTTTATTCATTTCTTTTGTCCCAACCCCCTTATCATTTCCTGTTTTTCTGTATAACCAAAATCTCTCACGTTTTCCGGTTAGTTTTCTTGTGCGAACGGGGACATAACCCAACCGACGCATAAGCTTGCTGAACTCAGCATCATTACGGATTAACTGGCTTAGATATTCCAATGGCTCACGTATCCAGCCTTTAGCCTGATAGCACTTCGCCAATTCATGATGCTTATTGAGAATGGTGTACTTATCTGGTTGGTTCGGATTGCGGTACAAGATCCAGTTATCCACGGCCTGTTTCCGTTGCTTCTGGTCAACCAATAATGCGAACGTCGCTAAGGAGGCACCATTTTTGCGTGTGTTATATTCAGAGCTGATTGAAGTAATGATATTCAATGCGTAACTATCGATATCCTTTAGCTGGACAAATCCATAATAGCTACCATTATTCAATGCGTTAACTGGGCACACCTCTGAATGATACTCAAAGGATTGTTTATCCTTACCTGCCAGCCCTATATCACTATCTGCATCGTGAATCGATATACCAGAATTAAGCCAAACAAGCCCCTGTCCGTTATGGCGTAAACCCAAGTCAGTGAGTGTGCAAATACCCTTGTTAATTACCGTCCAGTTACCCGAAATAACCGCCTTACGGATAATTGAAATATCGCTCTGGCTGAATTTAGAGTGAGTTTGACCGTTGCCAATCAAGGCAGTAATTTTTTCCATGATGTTATTCCTTAATTAGCAGATTTTCGGCTATACGGGTTATTCACATTCTCTACTGTTGGCAGGAATATAAAGTTTTTCATTACATCACCTCACCACGAGATTCAGAAATACGTTGATCTATCCAACCATCAACTTCTGATTCAATAAAAGCGACTGAACGAGTACCGATTTTGACTTGTTTCGGGAATTTATTATCTGCAATGAGTTTGTAGATCCACGCTTTGCCGTAGCCGGTTCTACGTTGGACTTCTGGTAAGCGGATAAGGTTTTCTTTAGTTATTATGATTGCTGGCATGTTGCCCCCTGTTATCTAGTTTGTAATACGCCTTGATAGACGTTCGTAGATTCAGGGTTATATTTACACGAAAAAATGCTTTTTGATCATACCATTAGGCCTAATGGCTTTTTTGAAAATTTAACTATGAGGGTTGTACCTTGTGCGGCTATTTATTGTACAAAACACTATGAGGGTAGAGGGTAAATAGTGGCTCATTACCATCATGGTTAAGGGTAAAAGACCATTTTTACCCTCAGGGTTGAGGGTTGTTTTACTTTAGCGTGAACAGTGTAGATATTCGTATCCACCTATTTACGCTTAATAGGGCAAGCAACCTTTTCAATTGCTTGAGCTTGAGCCTTTGTCATTTCAAACTCTTTATATTCATCTATGAGTTTTGCTACCACCCACTCTTGGGTTGGTATTGTTGATCTTGAATCTTCGTTGTAGTCTACCCACACTTCATTTCTTAATTTAATAGCTATTGATAATGGGTCATCATCTCTATATGCAGACAATAGTAGCGGTATATTTTCTTTTAATTCATTGATTTTTGTTTTTAAAGATTTATTTTCTAATTCTAAACTTTCAATTTTTGAGAGTAAATCAACCGAACTACTTTCATTATCTATTTCACTTTCAGGTAATTCAAAAGGCCAATCTAGGTTATGCTCTCTAGCCCATTTAGTAACTTGGTCTTTAACTAAAGTAACATCGACTCTATATTCTTCATTATAGTTATAATCCATGATGATATTGTTGCCTGACAATATATCATTATCATATGCATCCCAAAGAGAGGCTCTATAACCACGAATAATATCAAACAATGGACCAGAATTTATATGTTCACTAGGTCTACACCCAGCAAAAATATTTGCAGCTTCATCTAGTTGTATGCCTATTCTTGTTTTATATGGTTTAAGATAATCAGGCAAAGAACGCTCTCCCCCTAGAGAGAAACCTAAAACATCCTCAAGTTGGGATTTCACAAAACCAAACTTCCTATATTCGCTAGCTAATTTACGCTCTGTCATAATAAACTCACTCTAAAAAGGGATGCTGTCTTCAAAGCTAAATGGATCATTTTCAATGATGTTTTTTAGTAACTCTCGAATCAGAGGTCTATTATCACAGTATGAAAACGTAGCTATTCCTAATTTTTCCCCAAAAAAAGGAGGATTAACTGGACTATTATTCCAATCTCTATCATCTGGTAATTTCAATAAGATAATCTCAGCGGCAGTCACTAAGGAGCAATCCAGCATCTCGCAAATAATATTTAGAGTATCTTCTATAGAAATAAAATCTTTTGCTTTGCTTTTTAATTCACTAAGCGGATCCGCTAAAAACACATTATTCATCACGTCACCTCACGCCCTCTATTGGTAGGAGCTATGCCAGTCCGTAGAGGTGTACGGGTTTTCGGGGATCAGCCTAGACATAGCTTTATTCTTTAACGTCTTGGATAGTCTACTAAAGTCTATTTATCCTGTCTATTTATCCAGTTATGCACGTTTACCAAATTTGCCATGTATCACATTTTCACCTCGTTCAAGTGCTTCCATATAGTCGGCGTACCATTGAAGCATCTCTCTGCGACCATCCAGATACTGGGCGTGATTGTAGGTTCCTCGAATGCTGTTCTTATCAACATGAGCAAGCTGTGTTTCAATCCATGCGGTGTTGTAGCCTTGTTCGTGCAATATAGTGCTCATGGTGTGCCTAAAGCCGTGACCTGTGGCTCTACCGCTATAACCCATACGCCTAATCATCGTATTTAATGCCATATCAGATATATGCTTTCTATAATCAGTACGGCTAGGAAAAATATATTGATAACTACCACTGATTGGGTGTATCTGCTTCAGTAACTCAATAACCTGTTCAGACAATGGTACTATATGAGGGCGGCGCATTTTCATTTTTTCGGCCGGAATTTCCCATATACCAGTATCAAAATTAATTTCTGACCACTCAGCCTTTCTTAATTCGCCTGGTCGAACTCCGGTTAATATAAGAATCCGTAAAGCCACTCTAACAATCTGGCTTCCCATATATTTATCTATAGAAGAAAGGAATTCTGGTAACTCGCTTACTGAAAGATGTGCGTAGTGTTCACGCTTATGAGGAACAAAGGCACTAGCTAAATCTGGCGCTGGATTATACTCCGCCCTGCCCGTAATAATGGCGTACTTCCAAACTTCACCGCAACGCTGGCGGACTTTCTTCAATTTCTCAGTTGTGCCGCGTTTTTCCATAACAGAAAGCACTTCGAGTAGTTCCATTGGTTTAATGTCAGCAATCGGGCGATCACCTATATAAGGAAACACATCTTTTTCGAATGCGTCCATCATGTCGTCACGATAACCGACAGACCATCTATCTTTTCTACCTTCGTACCATTCGAGAGCGATATTTTTAAATGTATTCTCAGACTTGCTAATCGATGCGACTTTCTCCGCTTTTCTGGCTTCACTCGGATTGATGCCGTTAGCTACCTGTTTTCTAGCCTCATCTCTTTTAGCTCTTGCCTCAGTGAGAGTTACAACTGGGTAGATACCTAACGATATCATTTTAGTTTTACCTGTGAACTGATAACGATAGCGCCAACCTTTAGATCCATTAGTTTCAACTAACAAAGATAGCCCGTTACCGTCCGCCAGCGTATATGATTTTTCTTTTGGCTTGGCACGCTTGATTGCCATGTCTGTCAGCTTCATAAATCACCAATATTGTATAGGAAAATTGTAGAGGGAATTTCTATACAAAAAACTATACAACAAATTGCATAGATTTAGGAAGACGACGCTAGACCTTGGGAGAGTTAGATATTGAAGTTTTCTTTGATTTTACTGGGGAAAATAGACTTTAGGAGATGCTAGTAGAAGTGTAGATGGCGGAGGAGGAGAGATTCGAACTCTCGGATGGTTTCCCATCGGCGGTTTTCAAGACCGCTGCCTTCAGCCGCTCGGCCACCCCTCCGCGATGTCGTGCACTATAAACATCACTGTTCTCAATGTAAAGCACTTATCTGTTCAACTGCCGCCAAATTACTCACATTGCTATTCGTTGGCTTATTTCTTCAGCAGATTTGGCGATCTTTCTTGGGAATAATGGTGATTTTTGCTAAATTGCTTCCATCATTATTGGATGGTTAAAGAGTTATGTTGGTATTTAAAGATCGTGCGATCGAAACTGATGCACAAGGTTATCTAAAAAACAGCAGTGACTGGCAAGAAGATATGGCGTCACTACTCGCCGAACAGGAAGATATCACCTTGACCGAACAGCATTGGGAAGTCATACGTTTTGTACGTGAATTCTACGAAGAATTTAATACTTCTCCCGCTATTCGTATGTTAGTCAAAGCAATTTCACAAAAATATGGTGAGGAAAAAGGAAATAGCCGTTATCTCTATCGTCTGTTTCCTAAGGGGCCTGCAAAACAGGCAACCAAAATTGCAGGCCTCCCAAAACCGGTAAAATGTATCTGACCTGTCATCATCCGCCGCTAATGGCGGATGCTAAAATCGGTCATCTCCTCCACTTCACAAAGCTGAGATTTAAAGTGTTCAACCTTAGCACCCGGTGGCCCTCCCTGCTCCAGCCAATGTGTCAACTTTTTAAGTTGCTCATCACTACTACAAGCAACAATTTTGACACTACCATCATCCATATTGCGAACATATCCCACTAGTTTATTTTTCTTTGCCCAACAATAAGTTTGATAACGGAAGCCGACTCCCTGTACCCGCCCATAAACATAAATAGTCATACCCTTTGTAGCCATTATTTCGTCCTCCCTCCTGACAAGATAATACGAACTTTGGCACGTCAAACCTACTTTTAGTATTGTATTTTATATATGCAACAGCTAACCTGAAATTATGAGGTGGCAGTCACATGCCATCTTGTTTGATTACAAAAAATTCCGTTTACCGGGTGTGCACTTGAAATTTACCTTACTGCCCTTATATAAGAGTCTTTGCAAGGTTTCTTTGGAGGTGACTATATGATGATCGCCAGCAAATTCGGTATCGGTCAGCAAGTACGACATAAGCTGCTAGGTTATTTAGGTGTTATTGTAGATATTGATGCTGAGTATTCTTTAGAACAGCCACAGGAAAATGATATAGCATCGAATGCTACCTTGCGTTCAGCTCCGTGGTATCACGTTGTGATGGAAGGTGATGATGGGCAGCCAGTTCATACCTATCTGGCAGAAGTTCAATTGGCTTACGAAACGTCAGATGATCATCCAGAACAATCTTCTCTAGATGAGTTGGCTGAATCCATTCGCAGCCAATTGCAGGCTCCACGATTACGAAATTAAACGCCTCTATTTATTATCCAGACAATCCCAGTAAGGCGATGAGTAGTAAACAACCATCGCCTTCTTCATTTTTCCATGGCCAAACGAGGAATTTCAATTTTTGGGCAACGATCCATCACAACATTCAATCCTGCATTTTCTGCCAGTGATTTTGCTTTTTCATTAATAACCCCTTTTTGCAGCCAAAGTACTTTTGCACCAATGGCGACAGCTTCTTCAGCCACACCACTCGCAGCCTCGGCGTTGCGAAACACATCAACCATATCAACCGATTGCTCAATATCCGCCAATTGGCTAACAACATACTGTCCTAACACTGTTTTTCCCGCCAATCTAGGGCTGACAGGAATGACGTGGTAGCCCTGATTAAGTAAATACTCCATGACCTTATAGCTTGGTCGGTCAGTTTTTTCACTCACTCCGACTAATGCTATGGTATTGATATTTTTCAGAATGTCCGCTATGTATTGATCACTCATTTTGCCTCCCGCCGTCATTCTATGGCTTACGTTGGGTTGGCACGCCCAATTGTGTTAATTGATGAATAAATACCGACGGATTTTTCGGCTCTTGCATCAACCATACCTGTTTTTTCGCCCGCGTCAGTGCAACATACAAAAGCCGACGTTCTTCCGCATCGGGAAAATCTTCAGGCTGCGGCAATAAAACCTGTTCCAACACGGACTCCCTTGCCGACGCTGGAAAGCCATCTTGTCCCTGCTGCAATCCCAAGATAATGACATAGTCCGATTGCTGCCCCTTGGATGCGTGAATTGTCATAAATTCAATATTCAAATTCGGCCAGCGTGTAGAGGCTTTTTTCAAAAATTCAGGTTTGAGATGGTGATAACGCGCCAATAACAGAATCGTTTCCTGCTTCATGACATAACCACTCATTTTGTTCAGCAATGCCTCCAACTGCTCCTGCGGCAAAATCACGGCTGATTTTTTATTCCCTTTTGTCAGGCTATTGAGCGGCTTGTCCAATTGATTGGGATTTTGCCGGATAAAGCGGTTAGCAATCTCACCGATGCGATCATTGAAACGATAAGTGGTGTCCAAAGTGCATTCCGCACTTTCCACACCTTCCCCAAAATAGGTTGAGAATGCCGTTGTTAGCGTTAATTCTGCACCACTAAAGCGATAAATTGCCTGCCAATCATCTCCCACGGCGAATAGATGGCTTTGTTTATTTTGCACTCGTAACGCTGCCAACAATTTTGCCCGCAATGGTGAAATATCTTGAAATTCGTCCACCAGAATATGCTTCCATGGGCTGATAAAGCGCCCTTTTTCCAGAATATTCACGGCTTGATGGATCAGGCCGGAAAAGTCCACAGCACCCTCAGATTTTAATGCCAATTTCCAAGCCTTCAACAAGGGAGCCATAAGCCGTATGCGTTTTTGGAATGCGTCAGCATAAGCAGGAGATGCCTGTTCAATCATCTCCTTCTGGCTGCCACCGTGCATTCGTATCAGCTCCAGCCAACGCTCCAGACGGTCAGATAATCGAATCGTGAGTTGTTTATCATGCCAGTACTCCCCCTCAGGCAATTGCCAATCCAGCTCTTGATTCAACCATTCGCGCCAGCCTTTTGCCTGTACTTTTTTTTCACTGCACTGTTTTTGCCATTCCTGGATGAGAAAATCACGACGCTTCTGTGCATCCGTCTGCAATTCACTCATTTTGGGTGCTTTATGGCTACCTTGCTGAATAATATGCAATGCCAAAGCATGGAATGTTTTTGCCTGTATCTCTTTTGCGCCCAAGCGTTTCTGAATACGCTCATTCATTTCATCAGCGGCCTGACGGCCAAAAGCCAGCAGCAAAACCTGCTCAGGAAGCGCTTGTTGACGTAATAACAGCCACCCTGCACGCGCAACTAGAACGGAGGTCTTTCCGCTGCCCGCTCCTGCCAAAACCAATATAGCTTTTTCACCATTAACGACCGCCTGGCACTGAAAACGATTGAGTGGCGTAGTTTCGATAGTTTGGAAAAATTCTGCATATTGCTGCAATATACGATCAACCCATTGCTGGTTAAGGGTTTTAATCGTTTTTCCCCCCTCATTCAGCCAATCCAGACAAATTCGATAATCATCACGACAGTTCTCAAATTGTTCGATTCGCGCTAATGGCAAAGGGAGGGCCTGAAATGCTTCCTGAGTTTGCTGCTGTAATGAGAGCAAGTCCGCAGTTTTGAACCAGCGATCCTGCTGTGTGATTTTATTAATTTTATTGACTTGAGCGGCCAACACATCAGCACTAACATCACTCATGTCAAGACCCCATTGTTGCCATTCTTTCAACAAGTAATGGTAAAAGTGCTGTGTTTGCTGCCATTCCGTGCCATGCAGCCGAACAACTTTTCCTTCATGCAACTCAAATTCCAGTTCCCCCCAAACAATCCCTCGCTTACACTGAATACTCATTAACTGATTAAATGGAATAAGGTACTGGTGCTTATCACCGCTGACTTCAATACCAGCGTTAAGTAAACGCACCCTGTTATAAGGATGCTGGGCAAGGCGTTGGCCAATTTGCGTTGATTTGAGTTCCATTATCGTGGCACCGTACCTGAAAATTGTTGAACTACTCGATCACGTAAATGTTGTTAGGAGTATTTTGTGCTAACGGTTTTATCCAGCTCCCGTCATTTTCTGTATAACAGTCACGTCCTCTATTATATCCGTATATTTATTGCACTGACAGGAACGACCCTCGTCCCTTGGTTATTGGGGGAAGAGCCTAAAATGACGATCCCCCTGACATTAGGTGTTGTTGCTGCGGCATTAACGGATCTGGATGATCGTTTAGTTGGCCGCCTGCGCAACCTTGTGATTACCCTAGTTTCTTTCTTTGCCGCTTCTACGTCCATCACACTGCTTTTTCCTTATCCGTGGCTTTTCATGGTTGGGCTAGCGGTGTCTACCTGTAGTTTTATTCTGCTCGGCGCCCTTGGACAGCGCTATGCTACCATCGCCTTTGGGGCCTTACTGATTGCCATTTACACCATGCTCGGTACGTCGATATTTCCTCTTTGGTATCAGCAGCCTTTATTATTACTCACTGGAGCAATTTGGTATAACTTACTGACGTTAACAGGGCATTTACTATTCCCTATTCGTCCCTTGCAAGAAAATCTGGCACGCTGTTACCAGCAGCTTTCTGCCTATCTCTATGCCAAAACCAGCCTGTTTGACCCTGATTCCGAAGCTGAAGAATATAAGCAATCAATGTTTGATGTTGCCATGGCAAACAGCGCATTAGTTACCACGCTCAATCAAGCCAAAATTTCTTTGCTGAGCCGTCTGAAAGGCGATCGTGGGCAACGGGGCACGCGTCACACACTGCATTATTATTTTGTTGCCCAAGATATTCATGAGCGTGCCAGTTCGTCTCATGTTCAGTATCAAAAATTGCGGGAGACTTTTCGGCATAGCGATATTTTGTTTCGTTGTCAGCGATTGCTGTCCATGCAGGCTCGTGCATGCGAACAGGTCTCGCAATCGATAATTCTGCGTAAGCCATATCAGCATAACTCACGTTTTGAGAATGCGTTCAACTATCTTGAAAATTCTCTTGAACGCTTGAAAAACCAGCAAGGCGCTGACACGCAAATTATGGCGTTCTACAATTTGCTGAGAAATTTACGGGCGATTGATGCTCAACTGTCAGGGCTGAATTCTGAGCAATCCCCACTTCTCCAAAACGCGTCTCAAGGTGATAAGCAAGAGGATACTCAATTATCCGATGAAGCCTTAACTGGCTGGCGTGATGTCTGGTTCAGGATAAGCAGTAATCTGACGCCAAAGTCTGCTCTTTTCCGCCACGCTATCCGCATGTCGGCCTTACTGTGTACCGGTTATGCCATTATTCAATTGTTTGATCTGCAACGTGGATATTGGATTTTACTGACCAGCCTGTTTGTCTGTCAGCCTAACTACAGCGCGACCCGACGTCGGCTGGCACTGCGCGTCATAGGTACACTGGCTGGGATCTTGATTGGCTTGCCAATCCTCTATTTTGTTCCTTCCATTGAAGGGCAATTGGTGCTGATTATCATTTCAGGTGTACTGTTTTTCGCCTTCCGTAATATTCAATATGCACATGCAACACTGTTCATTACGCTACTGGTGTTACTGAGTTTCAATTTATTGGGTGAAGGATTTGAAGTTGCCTTGCCAAGAATTACAGACACATTAATAGGCTGTGGTATTGCTTTGCTGGCCGTCAGTTTTATCTGGCCAGATTGGAAATTCCGCCAGTTGCCGAGAGTGATTAACCGGACAATGATCGCCAATTGCCGTTATCTTGACGCTATTGTCGGACAATATTACCAAGGCAAGAATAATAGCCTGAATTATCGGATCGCCCGTCGTGATGCCCATAATTGTGATGCTGAATTAGCATCCGTAATATCAAACATGGCATCAGAACCCAAAAATTACCGTGTTTCTCAGGAAGAAGCCTTTCGCCTACTCTGTCTTAACCATACGATGCTAAGTTACATTTCTGCTTTGGGTGCGCATCGTGACCGGCTCAATGATCAGGTCATTCTGGATATTCTGAATGATGCAATTTTTCAGGTTGAATCGGCATTGCAGCAAGGACGGGTTGATGATGAACGCCTGCAACGCATTTCAGAGCGTCTGGCTGAGAGCATCAATTTGGTATCTTCTGATAGCAGCGGCAAAGTACAACTGGTATTACAACAAATAGGGTTATTGGTTGAACTTCTGCCTGAATTTGTTTCATTGATAAAACAACTTACACAGTCGGATATCTGATCATACAATCAATGGGCCTAAAATCAGGCCCATTAAATTGAAAATAGCAATCAAATTAATTTATATTGATATCTTCTCCTCAACTGATAACTTATTGATTATTTCCTCACTAACAATAGAAATAGATTCAAGAATATCGGCATGAGAACGGTCATCAATCAATTTAATCACTAATGGATTCACCATCCATGCCGAAATATTATTATCCGGCATTTTTGCTATTAACTGATTTACCGTTAATCCAATATTTCCTTTATAATCTGAGTTCATTTGACCTGCTTTAAATAAAGTAATATTTGTATGCATTAATTTTCCACTCAAATTACAATTAACTATTTTATGTTCAGAAGGCATTGCATCCAACACTTTATTTATATAAGCATCCCCAACTCCCATTGCTTGTAATTTTATTGCAGCCTCATTAAGTACATATGACATATCTAATTGATTTTTAATTTCTGTTAATTGAACAGTATTGATTACTGTATCTAATAAAAATAGCTGAATATCTTTTGCACCATTCTGTTCTAATTGAAATGCAATCTCCATAGCTAATTGCCCGCCTAATGACCATCCTAAAATTTTAATAGGTTTATCAATAGAAATTTCAGTCAAAATTAATTCCAAATAGATTTGAGCTATCTTCTGTAGTGACTCTATGTGATTATCTGTAAAAAGATTATAATTATCGATACCTATACAGTTATACACATCAGACAATGCTTTTGCTAAAGGATCATATACCTCACTACCGCAACCAGCCGCATGGATCATAAATAACTTATTCGTTGCTGTTGATTCTGGAGTTAATAAATTAAGTAAGTTGTATTTTAAACACCCGGATTCCAGCCATTCTGTTAATAAAGAAATACATTTGTGACTAAACAGTATGCTTAAAGGAATATCAAGATCTATTTCACGGCGAATGGCGGCTGTCAGCTTAATGGCCATCAGGGAGTTACCGCCAATCCGGAAGAAGTTATCCTCAATGCCGACCCGCTCCAGCCCCAGGACATCCTGCCAGACCGCACACAGCCGGGTTTCCAGCGCATTGCGCGGTGCCACATAATCGTCCCGGTTCACCCACACTGGTGTCGGTAACGCCCGGCGATCCAGTTTGCCATTCAGGGTCAGGGGCACCGACTCAATCCGGGTAAAACTTGAAGGTACCATGTAGTCCGGCAGACGAGCAGACACGTGCCCTATCAGGGTTTCATCCGACAGCGCCCCCTCCGTGATCAGGTACGCCGCCAGCGCTTTATG